>CAZHOU010000259.1:0-1509 GCA_964534165.1 uncultured Zetaproteobacteria bacterium | reverse complement strand
CTACTATTGTTTCGGCTGCGGCAAGGGCGGCGGTGCCTTCCAATTCCTGATGGAACACGACGGCTATTCCTTCCCCGAGGCGGTGGAATACCTGGCGGAGAAGGTCGGCCTGGAGGTGCCGCGATCGCAGCGAACCGACACCGGCGCAAGCGATGCCCGGCGCGAGGCCCTGGCCGTACTCGAGCGGGCGGCGGATGTCTTCGAACGCTCGTTGCACGGCAAGCGGGGCGCAAGGGCGCTCGCCTATCTCGAGGGGCGCGGCCTGAATCGTGATCTGATCCGACGCTACCAGCTTGGCTATGCACCCCCCGGCTACGGGTGCATGCAGCAGCACTTCGGCCGCGATGAGCGCGTGCTTTCGCTGCTCGCCACGGTCGGCCTGCTGTTCAAGGGCGAGCACGGCTACGGCGACCGCTTCCGCGACCGCATCATGTTCCCGATCCGCGATCGCCGTGGCCACATCGTCGGCTTCGGCGGCCGCTTGCTCGATGCCGGCGAGCCCAAGTACCTGAATTCGCCCGAAACACCGTATTTCCACAAGTCGGAACTGCTCTATGGGCTGGCGGCGCATCGCGAGCAGATCCGGTGCCGCCGCCTTCTCATCGTCGTCGAGGGCTACATGGACGTGCTGGCCCTGGCGGGGCACGGGCTTCCGCTGGCCCTGGCCCCCCTCGGCACCGCCATCGGCGAGAGGCAGTTGCGCGAGATCCTGCGCCTGCATCCCGAACCGGTGTTCTGCTTCGACGGCGACCGCGCCGGCCGGCAGGCGGCCTGGAGGGCACTCGAGCGCATGCTGCCGCTCCTCTCCGCCGAACACGGACCGCGCTTCCTCTTCCTGCCCGAAGGCGAGGATCCGGACACCCTGGTGCAGAAGGAGGGCCGGGACGGATTCATGAAGCGCCTGCGGGCATCAAAGCCGGTGCTGGAGACCTGGCTGCACGGCCTGCGGCTGTTGGCCGGCAGCGGCCCCGAGGGCCGGGCACGCATGGCCAAGAAGGCCGATACCATGCTGGCCTCGATGCGGGACGACTACCTGAAGCAGGCCTGGCGGTAGGAAGCGGAATCCGCCACCGGCCTGCATCTCAAGCAGGGAATGGTTCGCCCGCAACCGCTGCGCAGGTCCCCGCAACGTTCCGATCTGCGGGAACAACTGCTGGCGGCATTGTTGCAGGAACCCGATCGCCTGCGAACGCTCCCGGCGGAGGTCCAGGATTTTCTTCTTGACAATGCCCCCGGGAATGCGCTATATACCCGCGCCCTGCAATTAATGGCCCGGGAAAAGGCGGGAAACAAACGGATTTTGCAGGCGCTGATGCGTGAATTCCCACAGGATCGGCGCCTTCCTCGCTGGGCGAATCAGGTGGACATGACGGACGCGGAATTCTCCGGCTTGGTGCTGGCCGTGCAAGCCGAATGCATCCGACGCCGCCTCAAGGCCGGTGGCGGCGGTTTGAAGGAAACCATCCGCCTGAAACAACGATTGCTGGAGATCGACGAACAACGAAGAGG
>CAZHOU010000258.1:0-1516 GCA_964534165.1 uncultured Zetaproteobacteria bacterium | reverse complement strand
TTTGAAGATCGGTTTTGTCGGCGGTGGCAACATGGCGGAGGCCTTGGTGTCCGGCCTAACCCGCGCCGGCCATGCTCCGGACAAACTGTATGTGTCCGACGTTCGCCGGGACCGTCTGCAGGGATTGCACTGCAAATACGGGATCCGGACCTGCGATTCCAATGCGGAGTTGGTGCGCGATGTGGATATTCTCGTGCTCGCCGTCAAGCCGCAGCAGATGGACACGGTCCTGAAGGATATTCACGGTAGGATCGAGAAGAAAACGACGGTGATCAGCATCGCCGCCGGTATCTCCACCTCCTTTCTCAGGGCGCGCCTGGGCGAGGGCGTGCATCTGGTGCGCGTGATGCCCAATACGCCGGCACTGGTGGGAGAAGGCATGTCGGTGTTATTCTGTGAAGCCGGGAAAGAACACTGCAAGCGTGCCGAATACGTTCTCGGTGCCGTGGGCAGGACCGCCTGGGTGGAAAATGAAAACATGCTGCATGCCGTGACGGCGGTCTCCGGGAGCGGACCGGCCTACTTCTTTCTGTTGGCAGAACTGATGCAAGCCTCCGCCCATGCGCTGGGCCTGCCCCACGAGCTGGGCAAGACCCTGGTGACACAGACCGCCCTTGGCGCCAGTCGCATGCTGGCCGAGAGCGGCAAATCGGCGGAGGAGTTGCGCCAGCAGGTGACCAGCCCCGGAGGCACGACCCAGGCCGCGCTCGAGGTCATGTTCGATGCCGGACTGGCCGACACGGTACGCCGGGCCATCATGGCTGCGGCCAAGCGCTCGAAGGAACTGGCGGGTTAGCCCGGATTTTTCATGATGATCATGCGTCGGGGGTTTGCAATCTCAAACTTCATGAAGGAGTTTCATCGAAATGGATGGCCTTTTGCAGTCTGACACCTTGCATTTCGCGACGCCTGGCTTGTCTGCGCGGGCCGGATGCGCGCCTTCGGCTGCGAAACATAGCTACAGCTATGCTTCTTGCCCGCATGCGCACCCCGCCCTCGCGCATCCTGCGTCATCCGTCCGCGATCCCATGAAAAATCCGGGCTAGCATGTTTTTGGTGGGTTACTTTCTCCAGGCGACGGCCACGCTTCTGCACCTGTTGCTCTCGGCCGTGATGCTCGTGGTCATCGCCCGTGCCGTGCTATCCTGGGTCTCGCCCGATCCTTACAACCCTATCGTGCGGGTGATCGTGCAGCTCACGGAGCCGCTCCTGTGGCCCGTACGCCGGCGCTTGCCCGTTCTGGATGGCCTTGACCTTTCGCCGATGCTGGTGATCCTGGCCGCCATCTTTCTGGACAATTTTCTTGTCCCCAGCCTGCAACGCATGGCCATAGGTCTCCTCTCCCCGTGAGCCGCACCGTGGACGCCGCCGTGCGGGCGGTGGAGGGTGGAATCTATTTGAACGTACATGTACAACCCGGGGCTCGAAAGGCACGATTGTGCGGCATGCACGGCGCGGCGATCAAGATCGCCGTTGTTGTGGCGGCGCCGGAGCGCAACGCCCACACGGCCCTGAA
>CAZHOU010000257.1:0-1546 GCA_964534165.1 uncultured Zetaproteobacteria bacterium | reverse complement strand
GGGGATCGATGGGTCGGAAGGGCTTCAGTGTTTGCGGTCAGCGTGTTGCCGATGCGCCTGCGGCGGCAGGCGCAGGATGACACCGCCCGGAAGGATTCGGACGGTTTTGATGCGGTTGCTAAGCGCAGCGACAATCCGCCCCAAGGCCTTGTTGCGACGGTCGTACGGATCGAAAACCATGTAGTCGATTCCGCGCATCTGGAGCAGAAAGGCATCCGGATCCTCTCTTGGCGGCGGCAGCGGCAACGCCCCCCTGCGCGTGGCCAGCATCGTGCGCCCGGGCCACTGGCTGGCCGTCAGGAAATCCTCCTTCTTCTTGGCGGTGATCTCCACCAGTTCGGCGATCACTGCGTCGGTGGCATGCAGCCTTCCAGCCTGCACGAACAGGAACCGCTGCTTGTCCAGCAGCATGAACATCGTGCACAGGACCACGACACTCAGACCCACCACACCACGTCGGGCCACAAGGCCGCCGCTTACGCGTGAATTGAATACGACCAGGGCATGGAGCCCGTGAAACAGGATAAGGACCAGCGCCAGTTGTGCCCAGGCACGATCCGCCGCGGCAAGTCCCAGGATGATTCCGGCCATCAACATCGTCGTGAACAGGTCCTTTTGCCGGCGGCGAAGCCCGAGAATCAGGGCCGCGACAAGCAGGACGAACGCGGCGACTGCCAATCCGCTGGCCCCGTGATCGAAGAGATCGCCGGCGAGAATGGCGGCCAGGGCCGGAAGTGGATCGGTGAACAGGGGCAGCTCCGGCCATCCCAGGCGGGAGATCAGAACGAAGGCCACCATGAGGCCCATGCCGATGAAAAGGGCCAGGCGTTTTCTGGCCTGTCCGCCATCGTCCCGAAACCAAGTCCAGGCGAGGCCCAACGCCATGCCGAGACCGGCGGGATGGACGCTGGCCGCAAACGCCGCGAGCAACAGCAACAGAAAATAATAGGTCGACACGGTCTGTTTCGTGGCACGGAAACGGGCATCGAGCCAATGGCTGAGGAGGGCCGCCAGCACGAGGTAGTTGCCGCCACCGAGGCTGTCGATCTGGGAAACGGTGAGGGGGGAGATCAGCCACAAACCGGTGGCAAACAGCGCCGTTTCCTCATCCAGGTTGGCCTCCGCCCAGCGGTAGAGCATGAGAGCGGCGGCCAGCGTGAGGTAAATGGTGAGCATCTTGGCCGCAAGGAGATCGCCGGTCCAGTGGATGACGAGCGGGGCAAACACCAGCGCACGCATATCCGGGAAGCCGAGCACGGCAACGGGACTCAGGATTTGCGAAGCGATGGACCAGTCGAGAAGCAGTCCACGGGCTGCGCCCTCGTCGATGCCATACAAATCGTATCGACACAGGGCCAGATAGGCGAGGGAGAGGAGGCACAGCCCGGCCAGGCCCCAATAACGGGCGGGAATCCGTTCCAGATATCGTTGCATGTCCGCTCCCTTGTGTTCTAAAACCGCCACGACCGCTTTGGGATGGGCGTCATTGTAGCGGCGGCATGCGGGCGAACAAGCAAGGGGGATTGGCAAGAAGAGGAAACATGGC
>CAZHOU010000256.1:0-1564 GCA_964534165.1 uncultured Zetaproteobacteria bacterium | reverse complement strand
GAATCCCGGCCGGTCTGAATGTTGCCGGAAGGCGGAGGAAAAGGGGAAAGGGAGCAGATGGCGGCAAGCAGCGATTCGACAGCCGATCAAGCCTCCGATGGCCATCCATCCGAATCCGGCTCCCGCCTGCGGGGCCTGTCCCGGTGCGACCTGGCGGCTCTCCGAATCTCATCGCTCCTGCTCATGCTGTTCGCCTCCTTCGCTGCCTGCGAGCGCGTTGGGGATGCCCCGCAATCCGGTCCATCCGTGACGCCGGTGGTGGCCATTGTCGGTGGCGAGAAACTTCACGAGTCCGACATCGATGCCGAAATCTCGATGCTTCCGGAACAGATGCAGGCGCGGCGAAACGATCCCGATCTCCGCGCCCGGATCCTGCGCACACTGATCCGCAGGCGGGCGTTGAGTCGCAAGGCCCTGAGCATGCATTTGGACCAGGATCCGGAAACGCAACGGCGCATCGCCAGGGCCCGGAACACCATTCTGATTCGCAGCCTGCAACGGCAACAACGGTCGCATTTGCCGACGCCGACGGAGGAAGAGATCCGGAAATATTACCGTGCTCACCTTGCGGAATTTACCATTCCGGAACAGGTTCATGCCCGCCACATCCTGGTCGCGAGCAAAAAGGAGGCCCTGCGCATCCTCCACCTGCTGCGCCGGGGCAAGGATTTCGCTGCGCTGGCCGCCGAGTATTCGCGCGATGACAGCAACAAATCACGCGGCGGTGATCTCAACTGGTTTCCGCGCGGTGTCATGGTCAAGGCCTTCGAAAAGGCGGTGTTTTCACTCCGAAAACCGGGCCAGATCTCGGCGCCGGTGAAAACGCGCTACGGCTGGCATATCATCCAGCTCCTGGGGCGCAGGCCGGCCACTCGTCAATCCCTGCTGGAGGCGAAGGAGGATATCGTGGCCATCCTGATGCGGAAACGCTGGTCGGCCTGGGTGGATCGGGTCGTCGCCGACACCGGTGCCCGCATCGTCATTCCGGCCTATCGCGCAGCCCTGCAGCATCCGGGGTAGCCCCGTGGTGAAAACATTTCGGCGTCTGGCGCTGGTGGCGGGCCCTCTTGCGGCCGCGGCCGTGACCCTCGGCCTGCATATACCCTCGCAGCCGCACGTGGCGGCCATGCTGGGTGTCACGGCGTGGATGGCGGTCTGGTGGATCTCGGAGTGCGTGCCCATCGCCTTTACGGCCCTCATTCCTTTGGTGGCATTTCCGTTCGCCGGCATCGCCACCGGCAAGGAGATCGCGCCGCATTACGTCAACAGCATCATCTTCCTGTTCATCGGCGGTTTCTTGATTGCCCAGGCCCTGGAAGTGACGCGTTTGCATAAGCGTCTGGCCCTGGCCCTGCTCTCCCGCCTGCATGCCGGACCCGTGTTGCTGGCGCTGGGGTTCTCGCTCGCAACGGCCTTTCTTTCCATGTGGATCTCCAACACGGCCACCACCATGTTGATAGTCACCATCGCCATGCCGGTTCTTTCGCGCCTGATGCAGGATCGAAACTCGGAGCAAATGGCACCGCTGGCCAGCGGTCTGTTGCTGATCATTGCCTATTCCGCC
>CAZHOU010000255.1:0-1572 GCA_964534165.1 uncultured Zetaproteobacteria bacterium | reverse complement strand
CACGAAAGGCCGCATGAAACCGTGAACGCGTCATCTTTGTTGACAAACACCGTGCGCCAGCTCAATGGCGTATTCACTCAGCGCTTCAACCGGCGTCATGGTCACACAGGACACATCTTTCAGGGGCGTTACCATGCGATTCTGATACAAAAGGAAAGTTACCTACTCGAATTGAGCCGTTACATCGTGCTAAATCCGGTGCGGGCAGGGATGGTCGATAATGTGGGCGAGTGGCGGTGGAGCAGTTATCGTGCGACGACCGGTGCAGACAAACCGCCGGCATGGTTGCAGGTAGACTGGCTCCTTTCCCAGTTCGGCAGCAGCCGGCAAAAGGCGAGGGAGACCTATGCCACCTTTGTGCAGGATGGGGTTGGGCGCCCCAGTCCGTTGAAAGGCGTGCAAAAACAGGTGTATCTGGGAGATGAAGATTTCCTGATGGAGCTTCAGCAGATCAAAAACAAGGTCCGTTCGCTGGATGAGGTGCCGAAGGTTGGACGCAGACAGGTAGTCAAGAGCCTGCAACAGTTCAGAGAGGAATATCCTGACCGGAACAGAGCCATGGCGGCGGCATATTTATCTGGAGCCTTTACCATGAAAGAGATCGGTACCTTTTTCGGGGTGCATTACATGACCGTCAGCCGAGCCGTGAAAAAGTTTCTTTCGGATGAAAGAAAAATCGGCTGATTGTTGGAATGTGAGACCTGACCCCGATCTTCACGGGCAAACAGCACCTTCGATACCAGAATCAGAGGAGGTTAGACACGCACCGCGTCCAGCGACACGACCGCCTCATCGCCCACCACCTCGGCTGCGTGCAGGGCGCCGGCAGGCACCGCCAGCATGTCGCCGGCCTTGAGGATCACGGACTCACCGCCCATCGTCATGCGAAAACGCCCAGCCAATACGCCGTCGATCTTGTCCACGGCATGCACATGCGGGGAAAAGCGGGTCCCCGGCGGATAGACATAGCGGGTGACCGCGTAGCCCATGGCCTCCAGCTTGCGGCGCATCGCCTCCTCGCAAAGCGGTCCGTCGCTCTCCTCCCGCCAGTGTTGCACCACGATTTTCAAAACCCCCCCTTCCGCCGTGTACACGCTCGACGACCGATCGCAGGCCGCCGTCCGCCCGCAAATCCAGGATGCGGTAGCCGGGCGCGGCATCATCCAGGGTGAAGGTTTCCATACCGGGCTTGAACTGGATGCAGGTGGACGGCGCCGCCAGCAAGTCGAGCATCCCGCGACGGCCGCTCCATTCCTGGTGCACATGCCCGAAGAGGACGCCCCGCACCTGGCGATGACGATCCAGGACGGCAAAGAATTCCTCCGCATTGCCCAGACCGATGGCATCGATCCAGCGGCTGCCGACGGCCACGGGCGGATGGTGCAGGGCGATGAGGGCCGGGAGTTGCGGCCGCTTCTGCAACATGCCGTCGAGAAAGGCCAGCTCACGGTCGGCAAGAAAACCTCCCTCCTCGCCGGCAAGCACGGAATCGAGAAGGATGATGTTCCAGCCTCCCCATGTCCGGCAACGCTCGTGAGCGATTGTCTCGCCGGTGAAATGGCGGTGCATGAC
>CAZHOU010000254.1:0-1576 GCA_964534165.1 uncultured Zetaproteobacteria bacterium | reverse complement strand
GATGGACAGACGCATCAGATATTTCAGGCTCATTTCATATTGGAAAAGGCTACCTGTGGAACCGGGACAAGAATCATCGTATCGTGCATGTGGATACGATGCCGGCCGAGGTCGACGAACATTACCCGGTCGAGGTCGGACTTGTCGGTGATCCGGGCCTCGCCATGGATGCCCTGTCCGCCGCCGTCACCCCCCGACAGGAAAGCATTTTCGCGGGCTTGCGGCGGACGATCGTCGAGGAGCACGAACAATTCGCAGCCGACACCGGTTTTCCGGTCAAACCGCAGAAGATCGTGGGGGATCTGCGTCAGGCGCTGGACGCGGAGGACATCGTCATTTCCGATGTCGGTGCGCACAAGATGTGGATGGCGCGTATGTATCCGGCCGAAGCCCCGAATTCCTGCATCATTTCCAACGGATTTGCCGCCATGGGCATCGCCCTGCCCGGGGCGATCGCGGCCAGGCTCAGCCATCCGGAACGAACGGTCGTGGCCGTAACCGGCGATGCCGGTTTTCTGATGAATGTCCAGGAACTCGAGACGGCCGTCCGCTATCGAATTCCCGTCATCGTTCTCATCTGGAACGACGGGCATTACGGCCTGATCCAGTGGAAGCAGATGGCCCGCTTCGGGCGCGAGTCTCATGTCGCATTCGGGAACCCCGATTTTGTGCAATTGGCGCAGAGCTTTGGCGCCTGCGGCTTGCGGATCGAGGCCGCCTCGGAATTGCTGCCCGCCTTGCGGCAGGCACAGCAAAGTGAGGCGGTTACCGTCATCGATTGCCCGGTGGACTACCGGGAGAACATGAAACTGACGGCCAAGCTGGGCGAACTGGTTTGCCCGATCTGAAAACAAGGGTCTTTCCGATGATGATCCCGGGAGCGCGGGCCGCGGGTGAGTTGGAGGTGCGCAGCCCCTACGACGGTGCGTTGGTGGGGTACGTACAAACGGCGGACGGGTCCACGGCGGATCGGGCCTTGAACACGGCGCGGCGATTGGTTGACGACCGCGAGAACTGGCCGACGAAGCCGCAGCGTATCCGCATCCTGCAACGAACGGCGGGGCGGATGGCCGATGAGGCCGAATCGTTGGCCATGCTGATCGTGCGCGAGGGCGGCAAGCCCCTGATCGATGCCCGCGTGGAGGTGGAGCGCGCCATCGACGGTATCCGACTTTGTGTCGAGGCGATGCGCATGCAGGCCGGTCGCATGATCCCGATGGGCATGAACGCGGCGTCAAAAGGAAGGCTGGCGTTCACCCAGCCCGAACCCATCGGTCCGGTTCTGGCATTCAGTGCCTTCAACCATCCTCTCAATCTGATCGTGCACCAGGTCGGGCCGGCGATCGCCGCCGGATGTCCGATCATCATCAAGCCGGCCGAGGCCACGCCATTGTCCTGCCTGACGCTGGTGCGTCTATTGCGCGAGGCGGGCTTGCCGGACGATTGGTGCCAGCCGATCGTGGTCGGTGATGTGGACGTGGCCGGCCGCATGGTCCGCGATGACCGACTTGGATTTTTCAGTTGGCTCTAGACTAGCAGGATGATCCATCTAGTCTGGAAAGGTGTTGAGGAACAA
>CAZHOU010000253.1:0-1576 GCA_964534165.1 uncultured Zetaproteobacteria bacterium | reverse complement strand
AACCTCCACATGCTGGAAATTCTGTAAACAACGCGGTTAATTCCTACACCTTAGTCCTTCGCTTTCCCCCCTACATTACCTCCGCCGCATAGGCGGCCAGACGCGAGCGTTCGCTGGCCCGTAGGGTGACATGGCCCGCATGCGGCCATTGTGCAAAACGCGTGACGGCCATGGAAAGGCCGTTGGTGTAGGCCGTGAGATAGGGCGTATCGATCTGGGCGTTGTTGCCGAGGATGATGATCTTCGAGCCTTCGCCGATGCGCGTCACCAGTGTCTTCATCTGGTGCGGCGTCAGATTCTGGGCCTCGTCGACGATCAGCCACGTGCGGATGAAGGTGCGCCCGCGCACGAAGGACAAGGCCGAGATTTCGATGTTGTATTGCGACAAATCGTTGCCCAGACCATGGAAGTCTTCCCCGAGGAGCAGGGAAAGGTTGTCGGTCACCGCCCCCATCCAGGGCTCGAGCTTTTCCTTCTCCGTGCCCGGAAGAAAGCCGATGTCCTGCCCCATCGGCACCGTGGCACGGGTGACGACGATGCGGTCGTAGAGGTTCAGGTCGAGCACCTGGTGCAGGCCGCACGCCAGCGCCAGAAGGGTCTTGCCGCTGCCGGCCCGCCCCAACAGGCTGACCAGGTCCAGTTCCGGGTTCATCAGCAGATTCATGGCCATGTTCTGCTCGTCGTTTCTCGCCTGGATGCCCCAAACGGCATGGCGCTCGCCGCGATAGGAACGGACATCGTGCAAGTGCACTTGGCCCTCCGCATCGATGTCGACGCAGCGCAGGACGCGGCTGCGCTGCCCGGGGAGTACGACAAAACCGTTGATGCATGGCGGCGTCAGGGCTGAGGGCCACTTGAGACGGTAGTGGCTTCCCTTGGCGCCTTCCGTGATTTCGATTCCATCCGCCATGGCGTTCCAGTCGGCCTCGCTCAACTCGATGTAGCCGAGCGGCAAAACATCGAGATCCTCGACCACCCGGTCGGAGCGATAGTCCTCGGCCACCAGGCCCAGGGCCCGCGCCTTGATGCGCAGGTTGATGTCCTTGGAAACCAGCACCACATCCCGGTCCTTGTGTTCCTGTTGCAGGGCCATGGTCACGGCAATGATGCGATTGTCACCGTTGCCGGCGGCCAGGGCCTCGGGCAGGATCTCGAGTGCGCGGTGGTTGAGTTCGAAGAACAGGCAACCGCCGCCGGGCAACGGACACCCCTTCTCCAGGTCCGGGCAGCCCTCGCTCAAGGCATCCAGTTGGCGCGAGGCTTCACGCACATTGCGTGCCAGCTCGCCGATGCCACGCTTGACCTTGTCCATCTCCTCCAGCACGGCAATCGGCAACACGACATCGTGTTCGTCGAATTGATTGATGGCCAATGGATCATGGATCAGCACATTGGTATCGAGGACATAGATCTTGCGCTCTTCTTTCGGAGTCAATTCCTTCCTCCCGGTGGTATCTGGAGTGCGGTTCGTTACGGCGGCTCGTAGCCTACCCGGCTCCTGTACGGCTGACAAAAAGGCTGCCTTCAGTATTTTCCAATCCATAAATGAGCCTGAAAGTGGCGGCATGGTATGAGG
>CAZHOU010000252.1:0-1629 GCA_964534165.1 uncultured Zetaproteobacteria bacterium | reverse complement strand
TTCAGGGACCGCAAGCAACGGCAGATCAGCCTGTTGCGGTTCATTAACTTCTATACGGCCTGTTGCTCAAATCATGCATGGCAGGCGATCTTTCGAATGGCATGGGCTGGCAAGGTCTTCCGACGGATGCAAGATAAGAAAGCGAGTAATTGCCAAGTGACGCCTTGCCCGATTCTCTCCGGGATGCTCATGGCCTGAGCCATCCTCGGCTTTGGTTCCCCGAATTTGACCAATAACTCGATATTCTGGATGGTGGCAATCAGATAATCCTGGATTTGTACGCGCCATAAACTTCGCCAGCGGGCGCGCTTAAGGCCGAAGCGCGTGGAGTGGGCGAATGAGCCCTCCATGAAATGCTGCCGGATGCGTATATCCCGAGCCGCCGCGGAGCTACAGGCCTGCCGGCGTATTTGCTCCAGCGCCTCTTGCTGCTCATGCCGCTTGATGGTGCGCCCGCCCGTCCTGGAACGCGTGCACCGATCCCGGAGGTGACAGCTGCCGCATGTTTGCCTTGGCGCCGCATATTCAAACGCTCTCCGCTTGACCCGCTGCTTGCGCCGCTTCATCTCCTTGCCGGCAGGGCAGATATAAACATCCCTGTCCGGCAGGTAGGAAAAAGCCTCTTCAGCAAAAATCCCCTTGCGCCTGCCGCTGCCCTTCTGCTTGTCCCTCAGTACCGGCATGTGCGCCCTGACTCCACGCCGATGGCACTCAAGCAGGTTCTCCGTCGTCCCATACTTGCTGTCGGCCACGACGGTTGAGCTTCCTCTCCCCGTGTTGGCATGACTCTGATCGATTAACTCACCAAGACGGTGCGCCTCGTTCTCATCGCCCGGACCGGTTACCGTGGCTGTAATAACCCCGCAGGCGCTATCCACGGCCCGGTGCGTCTGATACCTTGGTCTCGCACGTCCGGCCCCCTTGCGCACCACTGAAGCATCCGGATCGGTGGTGGAAACATACTGCCGGTTTACGACATTGCGCCGCTGGCCATCTCCATCCGAATCATCATTCGCCTCTTCCACATCCTCCAGCCGCCTGCCCAACTCGCTGTAGGCCAGGCGCAGATGCCTCTCATCCATCCGCTTCACCACCGAATTGCACGAGGCATCCGCATCCACCAGCGAGGAATCACAGAACAGCTTCTCCCCGTCCACCAGTCCCGCTTCCACGCATTGCCATACCACCCGCTCGAACAACTTGCGAAACACATCCCCGCCCCAGCGGCGCCTCGCCTTGGACAGAACAGAGTGATGCGGAATCTCGGAATCCAGATCAAGGCCCAGAAACCACAGCCAGTCCAATCGCTCCGGCAAACTCGCCAGCAGCTCCCTCTCGCTCCTTACATTGTAAAACACCAGCAGCAGCATCAGCTTCACAATCACCGGCGGCGGTACCGATACATGGCCGTTGTATCCATAGCTGTCCGCCACCTCGCCATACACAAAGTCCAGATCCAGTACCGCATCCACGGCCCTCAAAGGGTGATCGCTGCGAATGCGCTCCTCCAGATTGAATCGCGTGTAAAACAAAGACGCCTGCGGCGGTGACTGCCGGCCCATCATGACAATTCGACCTCCCTAACCAGGATGATTCAGTCTACCAGCTTTCCCTTGGGATGTAAGGATT
>CAZHOU010000251.1:0-1655 GCA_964534165.1 uncultured Zetaproteobacteria bacterium | reverse complement strand
TAGGTCTTCGACGTTTTACGGAATGGAGATGTGGTGGCGTGGAAACCGGATTCCGGTGAGTTGATCTGGCGCCGGCAACTGCTCCTGAATGCCAACGCCGTGGTTCTGGACGAGTTGAAGACGCCCGTCGCCGATCCGGTGCTGGTCGGCAGGGTGCTGATCGTCTCCTTCTATCAGGGTGAGATCATGGCCCTGTCCGCCGTGAACGGGCAGCAATTGTGGCAGCGGAAGATCTCCCTGCGCTCCACACCCCTCATCGCAGGCGGGCGCCTGATTGTGGCCACGGCTTCGGGCTCGGTGATGGAGATCGATGTCGAGAGTGGCGCCACCCTGTGGCAACAGCGGCTGCATGCCGGAGAAATGGTCGGACCGCTCCTGTACTCGCAGCGATTGCTCGCCGCCGATGCACACGGGCACGTGTATGTGCTGACCCTCGATGGGCATCGCACCGCAGAGATGGGATTGCCGGGAAGAATTGATCGCGCACCCACACCGACCCCCGCCGGCGTTCTGGTCCGCAACGACCTTGGGGGCCTCTACATGCTCAAGCTCCGCTGATGCGCGACTCACTGCCGGTGATCGCCATCGTCGGCCGACCGAACGTGGGGAAGTCGACGCTGTTCAACGCCTTGCTCCGGCGCCGGATGGCTATTGTCGGGGATCGTCCGGGCGTCACTGTGGACCGGCTTGAAACATGCTGGAAGCTTGGGGATCGGACCGTGACCCTGGTGGATACCGGGGGGATCGGCCTACCGGAACAGGATGATCTACGGCGGGCGATTGCACAGCAGGTCTCCGCCGCCCTGGATGTGGCCGATTTAGTGCTCTTCGTCGTGGACGGCACGGCCGGGATGTCGGCGGCGGACGAGTGGCTGGCCGAGCGACTGCGGCGCCAAAACGTGCCCGTTGTCGTCGCGGTCAACAAGGCCGAGAATCCGGATACGGCCCTGGAATTCCATGCCCTGGGGATGGGGGATCCGATTCCGGTATCGGCGTTGCACAGGCACGGACTCGATCGTTTGCGCAAGGCTCTGTTGCAATCGCTTCCTCCTCCGCTGGAGAGTGCCGCACCGGCGGCCGAGGTGTGGGCCAGGATCGCCGTGATCGGCAAGCCGAATGTGGGTAAATCGACACTGATCAACGCCTGGCTGGGTTTTGAGCGCATGGTGGTGGCGCCGCGGGCCGGCACCACGCGCGACGCCGTGGACACGACCATGCCCTACACCCTGGATGGAAAGCGCGGCATGATCCGCCTGGTGGATACGGCGGGAATGCGCCGGCAGGCGCGGATCAAGGACAACATCGAATTCGTGGCCCGCCTCATGGCCAGGCATGCCTGTGCCCGCGCCGATGCGGCCGTCCTTTTGCTGGACGCGGGGGAGGAGGTGAGCGAGCAGGATGTCCGCCTGATGAGTCTGGCGCAGGAGGAGGGTTGTGCTTTGGTGGTGGCGGTGAACAAGGTCGATTTGCTGTCGCAGGAGAAGTGGCGGCATTACAGCGAACGCCTCGCGTTCCGCATGCGCGGCATGCCCGATGTGCCGGTTTTTCGTGTTGCGGCGAAGTTCGGTCGCGGCGTTCGCGCATTGCTTGCGCAGGCGGTGCGAGCGGCCCGGCGCAATGCCTTCCGTGGCGGTACCGGCGAGCTGAACCGATGG
>CAZHOU010000250.1:0-1668 GCA_964534165.1 uncultured Zetaproteobacteria bacterium | reverse complement strand
GCGGACGTTTAGGCCCTTCCGGATGAATCGCCTGCATTGTGAATCATCTTCGCCTGCTTGCCAATCCCGAAGCCCGGCCTATTTCAACTGGTTTAAGTCGCGCACGGCGCCGCGGTCGGCGGACGTAGTGAGCGCCGCATAGGCCTGCAGGGCCCTGGATACCCTGCGCTTGCGATTTACCGGTTTCCATGCTGCTTCGCCTTTAGATTCCATCGATTTTCGGCGGTCATTCAGCACTTCATCGGAAACTGCTAAGTGTATGGAACGATTAGGAATGTCAATTTCAATGACGTCACCGTCCTCAATCAGGGCAATGGCCCCCTTTTCAGCCGCCTCCGGCGAAACATGGCCGATGGAAAGTCCCGAGGTGCCGCCCGAAAAGCGACCGTCGGTAATCAATGCACACATTTTTCCAAGTCCCTTGGATTTCAGATACGAGGTGGGATACAACATTTCCTGCATGCCGGGGCCGCCCTTCGGGCCCTCGTAGCGGATCACAACCACATCACCGCTGGCGATGCGGTCATTGAGAATCGCGGCCACCGCATCTTCCTGGGATTCATACACCCGTGCACGGCCGCCAAACCTCCACAGCGAGGCGTCCACACCCGCTGTTTTCACGATGCATCCCCTTTCGGCTATGTTGCCATGAAGCACGGCCAGACCGCCCTCCTGCGAGTAGGCATGCGCCGCATCACGGATACAGCCTGTTGCGCGGTCCGTATCCAGCGCATTCCAGCGTTCGGACTGGCTGAACGCCTCCAGTGAAGGCACACCGCCCGGGGCGGCCAGAAACAGGCGGCGGGCCGCATCATTTGATTCATCCATGATATCCCATTCAGCCAGAGCAATGGCCAAACTCGGGCTGTGGATCGCCGGTACATCAGCGTGGATCAGACCGGCTCGATTCAGTTCGGCCAGGATGCCCGTAATACCGCCGGCCCGGTGCCCATCCTCAAGGTGATATTCCGAGGATGGGGAAACCTTGCAGAGATTGGGGATCTTTCGCGACAGCCGGTCGATGTCGGACATGGCAAACTCCACACCCGCTTCCTCGGCGATGGCCAGGATGTGCAGCACGGTATTGGTGGACCCGCCCATGGCGATGTCGAGGCTCATCGCGTTTTCAAAGGCCTTGAAGGTGGCGATCGAGCGCGGCAGTACGGATTCATCTTCCTGCTCGTAGTATCGCCGGGCCAGTTCCACCGCCAGCCGCCCCGCCTTCAGGAACAATTCCCTGCGGTCGGCATGGGTGGCCACCAGCGTTCCGTTTCCGGGCAGGCTCAGGCCCAAAGCCTCGCTCAGGCAATTCATCGAGTTGGCGGTGAACATGCCCGAGCAGGAACCGCAGGTCGGACAGGCCGAACGCTCGACGGCGGCCACATCCCGGTCCGTTTCATTCGGGTCGGCGGCCATGACCATGGCATCCACCAGATCCAGATGCAGTTCGCGGTTGGCGAGCGTCACTCTGCCCGCCTCCATCGGTCCTCCGGAAACGAACACCGCCGGAATATTCAGCCGCATGGCCGCCATCAGCATGCCCGGCGTGATCTTGTCGCAATTGGAGATGCACACCAGCGCATCGGCACAGTGGGCGTTGACCATGTATTCAACCGAATCGGCGATGAGCTCGCGGCTGGGCAGCGAATACAGCATGCCTTCATGCCC
>CAZHOU010000249.1:0-1674 GCA_964534165.1 uncultured Zetaproteobacteria bacterium | reverse complement strand
TAGCCTGCCGAAATTCCGGTGACTGGGGATTGTTGAAAACAAGAGACTACGGGTTAAGGACGGAGGGTCGAGAGAAAAGCAGTGATTGGTGATTTGTAATTGGTCACTGACAAGCTGGGAGAATGCGTGGTTGACTTTTCCAATCACCCATCACGAATCACTGTCATCCATCACCGCCTTTCTCCCTGAACCTCGCTTTGCGCAAGCCCGAGCCTTCCATTACGCTCATCCACATGGCCGATCCGCGAAGACGCAAAAAGGTGCGCCCTCCCCGCTCCCGGATCACCCTGAGCCGCGACCTGGGGCTTTTTTCGACGACGATGATCGGCATCGGCGGCATGATCGGCGCCGGCATCTTCGCCCTGACCGGCATCGCCGCCGGCCTGGCTGGACCGGCACTGATTCTGGTGTTCCTGCTGAACGGCCTGTTGACCCTGCCGACGGCCATGGCCTACGCGGAACTCGCCGCCACGATGCCCCGGGCCGGCGGCGGCTATGTGTGGGTCAACGAATCCCTGGGCGGCGTGCACGGCTTCCTCTGCGGCTGGATGAGCTGGTTCGCCTACATCGCCGCCGGCAGCCTCTATGCCCTGGCCTTCGCTCGCTTCGCGGCCGCCTCGTGGTCGGCCGCCGGTCTGCCAGACTTCGGTCTGGGGCCTCAGGCCATAAGCCACATCTGGACGCTGGCCATCGTCCTCTTCTTCACCCTCGTCAACGCCATGGGGGCCCGGGAAATGGCCTTCGCGGGCAACTTCGTCACCACCTCCAAGCTGGCCATCCTGGGCCTTTTCGTACTCTTCGGCCTCGTATTCATGGCCCACCACGGAGCCCCGGCCTTCCGGCCCGGCCACGATCTTCTCCCCGGCGGCGTCTCCGGCGTGCTCCTGGCCATGGGACTGACCTACATCGCCTTCGAAGGCTTTGGCATCATCGCCCAATCCGGCGAGGAGGTCATGCAACCCAGGCTCACCATCCCGCGCGCCATCTTCCTGGCCATGGGGATCACCGTTACGCTCTATGTCCTCGTCGCCGGAGTGGCGCTGGGCGCGGTGCGGCCGCCGCCCGGCCAGGCGGCGCACGTCTATCTCGCTCAAGCCCGGGAACTGGCCATCGTGGACGTGGCGCGGCAGATCTTTCCCCGGGGAAGCGGCGGCTTCCTGATGCTGGTAAGCGGTCTTGCGGCCACTGCCTCGGCCCTGAATGCCGCCGCCTACTCGGCCTCGCGCGTGGCCTTCGCCATGGGGCGAACCCGCCACCTGCCACCCGCCTTCGCCCGCATCCAGGCCGAGCACGGCACGCCCGTCGTCGCCGTCGCCGTCACGGGAGCGCTGATGCTCCTTCTGGCCGCCGCCTTCCCGCTCGAAGCCGCGGCCACCGCCGGCAGCATCATGTTTCTGCTCGTCTTCGTGCAAGTGAACTACGCCGTCATCATGCGCCGTTACGGCGGTCTTCCGGGTGGCACCCACGGCTACTGCATGCCGGCCGTCCCGTATCTGCCACTGGCCGCCATCGTCATCAATCTCGGCTTGGCCGCCTTCATGTACGCCCTGCATCCCATCGCCTGGGGCGTGGCCCTGGCCTGGGTGGTCGTCGGCATGCTCGCCTATTTCCTCCATTTCGCGGCCCGCGCCGCCGAGGTGCTCCCACGCGAGGTGCTGTTCGAGGAGGTGAAGG
>CAZHOU010000248.1:0-1675 GCA_964534165.1 uncultured Zetaproteobacteria bacterium | reverse complement strand
TCGGGCGGAGGGACCGGCGGAGCGGAACCTCGGCAGCCTCCTTGGGCTCATCGCCGTGGGCCTCGTGGCCATCAATATCTTCGGCGGCTTCCTGGTGACCCAGCGCATGCTCGCCATGTTCAAAAAGAAAAAATGATGATGTCCGCAAACACGGTGGCCATGGCCTACCTGGCCGCGGCGGTGCTCTTCATCCTCGCCCTGAAGGGACTTTCGAGCCCGGAAACCGCCCGCCGCGGCAATGTGTACGGCATGATCGGCATGGCCCTGGCCGTGGCCGTGACCGTGAATCTGGCCGGAGTGCACAACTACCCCGGGATCTTCATTGCCATGGCCATCGGGGCCGTAATCGGCGTCATCGTCGCCCGCAAAATCCCGATGACCCATATGCCGCAGTTGGTGGCGGCCATGCACTCCCTCGTCGGTCTGGCCGCGGTTTTGATTGCCACGGCGGCGCTCTACAATCCCACCGTCTATGGCATTGCCACCGCGAGCGGCGGCCTGCACGTATCCAGCCGCATCGAGATGTTTCTCGGCACGTTCATCGGTGCCATCACCTTCACCGCCTCCGTCGTCGCTTTTCTGAAATTGCAGGGGCTGGTCTCGGGACGTCCGCTCGTCTTCCCCGGTCAGCATGGGCTCAACCTGGTGTTGGGCCTTGTCATGATCGCCGCCGGCATCCTGTTCTGTGTCCAGGAAAGCTGGACCCCGTTTTTGGTCATGACCGCGATCGCCCTCGTGCTCGGCGTGCTGCTGATCGTGCCGATCGGCGGTGCCGACATGCCGGTCGTCATCTCCATGCTGAACTCGTACTCGGGCTGGGCCGCGGCCGGAATCGGCTTCACCCTCGGAAACAACATGTTGATCGTGGCCGGAGCGCTGGTGGGCTCAAGCGGTGCCATCCTCTCTTACATCATGTGCAAGGCCATGAACCGCTCCCTCTTCCATGTGCTCCTGGGTGGTTTCGGAGGAGGTGGCGGGGCCGCTGCGAAGGCCGGAGCAGCCGCGGCCAAGCCGGTGCATGCCGGTAGTGCGGAAGATGCCGCCTTTCTCTTGAAAAATGCCGAGAAGGTGATCGTCGTTCCCGGATACGGCTTGGCGGTTGCACGTGCCCAGCATGCGCTCAAGGAAATGGTGGATGCCCTGACCAAGATGGGGGTGAACGTGCGCTTTGCCATCCATCCCGTGGCCGGTCGCATGCCGGGGCACATGAATGTGCTGTTGGCCGAAGCCGACGTTCCCTACGACATGGTGCATGAGATGGATGAGATCAACCCCGAGTTCGCCGACACCGATGTGGCGCTGGTGATCGGCGCCAACGATGTCACCAACCCGGCGGCGCGGAACGATCCCGGCAGCCCGATTTACGGTATGCCGGTGTTGGATGTGGCGAAGGCCCGCCATGTTCTCTTCATCAAACGCTCGCTGTCTCCAGGCTACTCCGGCCTCGACAACGAACTCTTCTACATGGACAAGACCATGATGTTCTTCTCCGACGCCAAGAAGGCCTGCGAACAAATCCTGCAGGCGCTCACCTGAAACAGGGATTGGACCAGATTTTCATGATGACCATGCGTCGGGATTTGGAGTTCCGAGGCCAAGTGGCGAGAATTCTCGGACCTCGCTCCGATCAAGTCCCAGATCTGCTGTAAATTCATTTTCCGTCAGGTTTGGATTT
>CAZHOU010000247.1:0-1677 GCA_964534165.1 uncultured Zetaproteobacteria bacterium | reverse complement strand
TGCTCTGCTCCCGGGCCGTTCGTCTGATGCGCGGTGTCCGGGTTTACGTGCAACTGCCGGCCCAGAGCGGCCCGCGGCGCCTGAACCCCCCACAGCCGAGCCGCGAACTCGAACTCAAGTATGACGGGCTGACCGAGGCCGACCTGGACGTGGCTTTCCCCACCGGGGACCTGGTCGCTCCGCCGCTTTTGCCGCTGCGCGAGATCCTCGCCATCCTGCAGCAAACCTACTGCGGCTGCATCGGCCCGGAATTCCTGCACATCACCGACTCGGCGCAAAAACATTGGTTGCAGGAACGCCTGGAGACCATCCGTTCCACGCCGCGCTTCGACCCCGAAATCCGCCTGCGGATCTTCAAGGACATCATGCGGGCGGCGGAATTCGAGCATTTCCTGCACACACGCTACACCGGCCAAAAACGCTTCTCGCTGGAGGGCGGGGAAAGCCTGATCCCGATGCTGACGCGCCTGGTGCAGCAGGCCGGCTGCAAGGGGGCCAAGGAAGTGGTGCTGGGCATGACGCACCGCGGCCGCCTGAACGTATTGGCCAATCTGCTCGGCAAATCGCTGTCCGAGATCTTCGCCGAATTCGAGGGGGTGCAATTCGAGGACGCCGAGCACGGCGCTGGAGATGTCAAATACCATCTCGGTTTTTCCTCGGATATCGCGACCCCCGGCGGCACCCTGCACCTGTCGCTGGCCTTCAACCCCTCGCACCTAGAAATCATCACGCCGGTGGTGCTGGGCAGCGTGCGGGCACGGCAGCGGCGGCGCGGCGACAAGATCCGGCGGGAGGTGCTGAGTATCCTCGTGCACGGAGACGCGGCCATCGCCGGTCAGGGGGTGGTGGCCGAATCCCTGAACCTGTCGAAGCTCAACGGCTTTCGTACCGGCGGGACGATCCACATCGTCGTCAACAACCAGATCGGCTTCACCACCAATCCGTTCGACGCCCGCTCCACCCTGTATTGCACCGACATCGCCAAGATGGTGCAGGCACCGATCTTCCACGTGAACGGCGACGATCCCGAAGCCGTCGTGCTGGCGGCCCAGATCGCGCTCGATTTCCGTTACCGCTTCCGCTCCGATGTGGTGATCGACATGATCTGCTACCGTCGCCACGGCCACAACGAAGCGGACGACCCGATGGTCACGCAGCCGGTCATGTACCGGAAGATCGCCGCGCACCCCGATGTCATGCATCTTTATCAGGAGAAGCTCGAGCGGGAAGGCCTGTTGAGCGATGAGGACGCCAGGGAGATGGTGCGTGAATACCGCGACTGCCTCAAGCAGGTGCAACGCAGCCACGACAAGATCAGCGCCCCCGCGCACAACAGTCTGCATGGCCGCTGGGCGGGCTTTTTGCGCCAGGATGCACCCGAACCGGAAACGGCGGTGGCGGCGGAAACGCTGGCGGAGCTGGCCGTCAAGGTGCATCGAATGCCGGATGGTTTTGTGCTCCACCCCAAGGTGGAGAAGATCTACCAGGGTCGGGTCCGGATGATGCATGGAGAGATGCCGGTGGACTGGGGTTGCGCTGAAACAATGGCCTACGCCACCCTGCTGCACGACGGCGGGTGGGTACGCAACGACGGTCAGGACACCGGCCGTCGCTCCCTCTGCCGCCGCCTTGTCCTGGTCGACGCCGAGCACCAGTGCAAGAACGTCGTTCCCCATG
>CAZHOU010000246.1:0-1677 GCA_964534165.1 uncultured Zetaproteobacteria bacterium | reverse complement strand
GATGGACAGACGCATCAGATATTTCAGGCTCATTTCATATTGGAAAAGGCTATCACTTCCCATGACTGCCTGCTTGCGATATCGTTGCCGCAATGTGTCTCTCCGGACTTGGGAAGTGGGAGGCCTGACTCAAGAAGGAGACTCGATGATGTTGAAGAAAAATCACGGATTTACATTGATTGAGTTGATGATCGTCATTGCAATCATTGCGATCCTCGCCGCCATCGCCATTCCGCAGTTCAATGCCTACCGCAAGAAAGCTTTCAACAGCGCCGCACAAAGTGATCTACGCAATGCCATGACCGCCGAAGAGGCCTATTACGCGGACAAGCAGAAATACTTCGCCCTGTCGCAAACGACGGGTCCGGCCAAGAATTCGACCCTCGGATATACGATCTCGAAAGACGTCAAACTGTCGCTTTCAACGACCGGCACCGACTACACAGGCTCCTCCAGGCATACCAAGGGCGACCACACCTATACGGTGACCGGTTCGGTGGGTGTCATCCGCTGAGAAACGACAGGGACCGCTAACGGCCTCCTCTTTGGTCTGAGCTTGGCCTGCCGACGGTGTCGGCATGCGTGGCATGTGTCCTCCGTCTCGTAATGGACTGGACAGAATTTCCGGCGGCAGCCGGATGCCGGATGAACCTTCAACATAACCCCCCACCGCCGATGCAGGCGCCGCGGCCGTCCTTGCATGCGATGACAGCTCGCTATCCTCCATGGCTGTTGGCGGCATGGGGAGCCTATGCGGTGTTGCTGCCCTGGATTCTGGCGCCGGCCCCCTCCTGGCGCGACGGGCCGGAATTCATTGTCGCCGCATGGGGGCTCGGCATCGCCCATCCATCGGGATTCCCTCTCTACGCCGTACTGGCAGCGATGGTCGAACGCCTGCCGTTCGCGGACATCGTCATCCGTAATCACGCATTCAGCGCCGTCTGCACGCTTTGGGCCGCGGTCTTGCTGTACGAAGCGGCGCTGTCCCTTTTCCTCTGTCTCCGGCAAGAACAAGGCCCCCTGCTGCGTGAGAGGGCATGGGCCGGCTGGTGCAGTCTCGGTTGGCTGCTGATGCCGCCGCAGATCGAGAATGCGGTGCAATCGGAAGCCTATGCCTTGTTCGCAATCTTTGCCTTCCTGCTTTGCAAACTGTTGCTCGACGCCGTGCGCTTGCATGACACCCGCCGCTATGTGCTGGCCGCCTTCCTGGCCGGACTGGGGTGCGGCAACCATATCGCACTCGGTGCATTCCTGTTTCCCTTGATTGTCGCTGCCGGATTCCACACCCGGCTTTCGGAGGCGCTCAAAACCGCGGCTTCGGGGGTACTGGCGGGTCTGGCGGGGCTGTCGGTTTATCTCTATCTGCCGGTGCGCTCACGTCTGGAGCCATCGCTCGATTGGGGTAACAGCGAAACATGGTCCGGCTTCTGGCGGCAGGTCACGGACCGCAAGGATGCCGCCAAACACTTTTCCGCCCTCGTCCATTCCCCGGCCGATGCATGGGCCAAACAGATTCTCACGTGGACGGATTGGTTGGGTATCGTCGCTCTCACGCTGGCAGCCGTCGGATGGCTGTGGTTGCTGTGGCGGCATCCACGCCCGGGCTGGCTGGGCCTGAGTTGGGCGGCCTTTTTATTTTTGTTCTTCATCGACTGGCAGACAGGAACGGTCCTAAGT
>CAZHOU010000245.1:0-1707 GCA_964534165.1 uncultured Zetaproteobacteria bacterium | reverse complement strand
CAATGCACACAATCGGGGGAGCGGGGCGTGCACAGCGTCGCGCCCAGCTCCATCATCGCCTGGTTCCAGTCGGAGGGGACGGCCGCCGCCCGCAGGGCATCGGCAGCCCATGCCCACAGTCGGCGTTCGCCGGCCTCCGGGTCGCCATGCCAGCGCCGGAGCACGCGTTTCACGTTGCCGTCGAGAACCGGAACCGGAACGCCGAAACAGAAGGAGGCGATGGCCGCGGCCGTGGAGCGGCCGATACCCGGAAGCGCCAGAATCTCCTCGAAACCGCTCGGGAAACGGCCGCCGTGTTCGCGCACGATGAGTTGCGCCGTGGCATGCAGAAAGCGGGCGCGGCGGTAATAACCCAATCCCTCCCAGGCCTTGAGGATCGCGTCGAGATTGGCCGCGGCCACGGCTTCGAGGTTCGGAAAACGGCGCATCCAGGCCATGTAGCGGGGCACGACCGTATCCACCCGTGTTTGCTGCAACATGATCTCGGAGATCCAGACCGGGTAAGGCTCGCAAGTCACGCGCCAGGGGAGATCGCGTTGAGATCGGGCATACCAGGCCAAGAGGGCGCTACATCGTGCGGAAGACAAAACGATTCTCCAGGACCTCGAAGGTGAGGTAGAAGCTGACGCGATCGAGGCCCCAGGCGCGGGGAAGCGGGCGGAACGGTGCGGCGGCATGAATGGCGGCCACCGCGCTCTCGTTCAGTTGCGCAATGGGACTGGGTCGCAGGATTTCCACGCCGCCCAGCGAGCCGTCACGCTCGATGGTCAGCCGCAACAGCGCCCGCCGCTCCTCGGGAGAATGCTCGCTGTAATTGGCCTGCCCGGGCCGCCACTGCTCTTCCAGGGCCCGGACGAGTTGATGGGCGTAGGGTGCGTACTTGGCCTCACGGGTATTGATCGGAATGTCGGCCTCGTGCTTTTCCATGCTCTTGCGCAGGCGCTCGCGGTCAAAATTGCGTGAGAGCTGCGCCAGGGCCATGCTCGTGGGCATCAAATCGGCAAGAGGAATCTGATCGAGCCTTCTTCTTGTCTTTGGTTTCGGCTTCGGATGCGGCCGCTTCGGCTGCGGCTGCGGACCGCTTTTGCCGAGTCGCAGTCCGCGCCTTGCCAGCAGGCGCGGGCGGGATCGGGGTGCAGGCTGCGGCGGTGGCGTGCGCGGTGCCACCGGTTTCGGCGCCTTCTGTTTGTGGCTTACGGCCGGACTCCGGGCGGCACGGGTCAGGCGATCCCTGGCCCGGGCATTGGCGCCGCGGGCGTTGACGTTGGAGATGGCCTCGGCCTTCTCCGGCGGTTTGCTCGGCTTGACCTTCTGTGGATTGAGCAGCACCACATCCATGCTCTTCGGGATCGCATGCCGTTGCAGCGGTCGATGCAGCTGTTGCCAAGTGATCAACATGGCCAGGAGGACATGGCAGGCAACGGAGGCGGCAAAGGCCAGACTCCAGCGGCGGCGGGATCGTCCTCGTTCCACATCAATCACCCCGGCCTCCTCTTCCGGCACTGCGGCGAGTGAAGGCGGCGTGACAGGATCGGCCACGACCCATCACCGGGATTCGATTCGGAATGCTAGCAACCATCGCTCCAATCCTATGCCAGTGCCCGGAAGAGATACATCGCTCGTTGCGGTTTCGTTCGGTGGGCAGGAGGAGTTCATGATAGATCTCAAGCCCGGGCTTGTCAGCCCGGACGGAAGGAAAAAAAGGAT
>CAZHOU010000244.1:0-1738 GCA_964534165.1 uncultured Zetaproteobacteria bacterium | reverse complement strand
CGATTGCACAGCACCTCCGCCACCGTCGCCTCCACCTTTTCCCCCGTGCCGACAGGCACCGTCGATTTCGTCACCAGCAGGCAATCGCGCCGCACATGCGTGACCGCCTCCCGGGTCGCAGCCAGTACGTGCGAAAGGTCGGCCGATCCGTCCTCATCGGGCGGTGTGCCGACGGCGAGAAACGCCACTTCCGCATCCCGCATGCCCCGGGCATAGGAAGAGGTGAACTCAAGGCGCTTCAGACGGGTATTGCGCCGCACAAGCGATTCCAGCCCCGGTTCATGGATCGGGGCCTTTCCCCTTTTGAGCTTGGCCAACTTGGCCTCGTCCACATCCAGGGCGACGACATGGTGGCCGACCTCGGCCAGGCATGCCGCCGTCACCAAGCCGACGTACCCCGTACCGATCACGCTGATCCGCATGCCACCCCCCTAATGTTAGAACAATGTATAAATAAAGGGCGCCACAGCCGATCCTTGAGCAAAGACAATCAGGATGCCGAGGAGCAAAAGCACGATGACGATCGGCGCCAACCAATACTTCTTGCGCTCACGCATGAACGCCCATAAATCCCGCAGCAGATCCAACATCTAAAAAGGCCTTTCCATATGATTTCGCTCCATTGTCCGACTCTTGATCCGATAGGTCTGCGCATTCGGATCGAAACGCCGTCGCAAGGGGTCGCGACCCAACAGGCGCATCGCCATCGCCAAAGGCAGGATGACGAGAAAATACACGGCCGCCAGCACGACACGGTTGACCACCTCGCCGATGATCGTGGCCACCCACATCCAGGCTCGATACAGGGGACGAATGCTCTGCGGCGCCGCGAATGACCACACCATGATCAGGCCCGCGGCGGTGAGCGCATACCCGTTTGGAAACGTGCGCCAATCCTTGAACCAGGGCAGCAGCAGCCCGAAGGCGGCGGCGAAAAGGCCTGCGAGCAACAGCCCGAAGCGACGCAAACCTTTGCGATCCAATTCGGGGATCTCAGACACGGACCGAATCCCTAATCCAGCTCAAATTCCTGCCGCCAATGCTCATCCTTCTCCCACTCCGGCTGTTCTCCCTTGGCCAAAAGATAGTTCTCCACCACCAGATAATCCATCTCGGTGCGCATGAAGCAACGGTAGGCGTCCGTCGGTGTGCAAACGATCGGCTCGCCGCGCACGTTGAAGGATGTGTTGACCAAGAGCGGGCAGCCCGTCTCCGCCTCGAAGGCCTTGAGTAGGCGATGGTAGCGGGGATTGGTTTCTTCGTGCACGGTTTGTACACGTGCCGAGTAATCCACATGAGTGACTGCCGGAATCCGTGATCTAGGCATGTTCAACTTCTCGATGCCGAAGAGACGCCCTTGTGCCTCCGTCATCGGAATGCGCAGGGACTCCTTCACCGGCGCCACGAGCAGCATGTACGGACTCATGCCGCTATGCTCGAAATAGTCGCCCACGCGTTCGGCCAGGATGCTGGGAGCAAACGGGCGGAAGGATTCCCGATACTTGATCTTGAGGTTCATCAACGATTGTATCTTCGTGTTGCGCGGATCGCCGAGGATGGAACGGCCGCCCATCGCCCGCGGCCCGAATTCCATTCGCCCCTGCATCCAGCCGACTACATGCCCGGCCGCGAGAATCCGTGCCAGCTTGGGCATCAGCTCATCATCCTCAATCTTGTGATAAACGGCACCGAAACCGTCCAGGACCGATCCGATCTCGGCTTCCGTGTATTGCGGGCC
>CAZHOU010000243.1:0-1761 GCA_964534165.1 uncultured Zetaproteobacteria bacterium | reverse complement strand
GGCACTGCCCATGAATGGAAAATGGCGCTATCCTGCGCCCATGGGAAAATCTCCCGCGCTTGCCTTTGTCTGCCAGAGTTGCGGCGCCGAGCATCGGAAATGGATGGGCCAATGCCCGGACTGCCGGTCGTGGAACACCATCATCGAGCAGGAAATCGCAGTGGAGGCCGTCGGAGCCGGCAAGTCCCGACCGCTCGCCACCGCCTCGATCACGGCCATCGACTGCCATGACTCGCCGCGCCGCAGTTGCGGCATGGACGAACTCGACCGCGTTCTGGGAGGAGGCCTGGTGCCGGGCTCGGCGGTGCTGGTCGGCGGCGATCCCGGGATCGGAAAGTCCACGCTGCTCTTGCAGGCCTCGGCGCATCTGGCCACCCGTCAGGCGGTTCTGTACGTGACTGGGGAAGAATCGGCGCAACAGGTGAAATTGCGTGGCGAACGCATCCACGCCGTTCATCCTGGCATTCACCTGGCCACCGGGACCGAACTCGAGACCATCCTCGCCACCATCGCTTCCCTCAAGCCCGGGGCCGTGATCATCGATTCCATCCAGACCACCACCACGAATCGTCTTACCAGCGCCCCCGGAACCGTGGCCCAGGTGCGGGACTGCGCCGCGGCCCTGATCCGTAGCGCCAAACAGCTCGGTCATGCCCTGATTCTCGTGGGCCACGTCACCAAGGACGGCAGCATCGCCGGCCCCCGGGTGCTGGAGCACATGGTGGATGCAGTGCTCTACTTCGAGGGCGATCGCGGTCACGCCCATCGAATCCTGCGGGCCGTGAAAAACCGTTTCGGCCCGGCGGGGGAAATCGGCGTTTTCGAGATGCACGATGACGGCCTTGCCGGCATCCGCGACGCCTCGCGCCTGTTTCTGGCCGAACGCGCCCGGGACGTGCCCGGCTCCGTCATCCTGGCCTGTATGGAAGGCACGCGACCGCTCCTGGTGGAGATTCAGGCCCTGGTGGCGCCGACGGTCTACGCCACGCCCAAACGCAGCGCCGTCGGCGTGGATGCCGGCCGTATCGCCATGCTCACGGCGGTGCTCGAACGCCGGCTGGGCCTGCCGTTGGGGCAACAGGATGTGTACGTCAATGTCGTGGGTGGGGCCCGCATTCAGGAACCGGCGGCCGATCTGGCCGTGATGCTGGCCATCCTTTCCGCCCATCATGAGCGCCCCATGCCGGCGGACATGGCAGCCTTCGGGGAGGTCGGTCTGACCGGCGAGGTGCGACCCGTCGGCCGTCCCGAGGCCCGGGCCCGGGAAACCGCCAATCTCGGCTTTGCGCAACTTCTGCTGCCACGGGAGAACCATGCCCGCCTGAAGAAAATGAAGCTCGCCTCCCAAAGCAAACGCCCGCTGCAGATCCATCCCGTGCGCAACATGCGCGAGGCCGTGCAGGCGGGACTTGCGTGAGGTCGACTTGAATCTGTTCGATTATCTCCTCCTCGCCTTCGTCGGCCTGTCCATGGTGTGGTCCCTGTGGCGCGGTTTCGTGCGCGAGATTCTCTCCCTTCTGGCATGGATCGCGGCCTTTCTCGCCGCCGCCCACTTTTCGGCCCCCACGGCGACTGCGCTGAAGACCTGGATCACCCCTCCCATCGTCGCCGATCTCATCGCCTTCGTGCTCGTGTTTCTCGCCGTCATGGTCCTGGCGGCGCTTGTCGGCGCCGGCATCCGCCGACTGTTGCAGCGGGCCGAACTCACCGCCTTCGACCGTGGTCTCGGCGTGCTCTTCGGGCTTGCCCGGGGTCTGCTGC
>CAZHOU010000242.1:0-1773 GCA_964534165.1 uncultured Zetaproteobacteria bacterium | reverse complement strand
GGTCGTTTGCTTGTTGTTGACAGGGGCAGCCATATCAGCCCGGATTTTTCATGGGATTGCGCCTGCATGCCGCGACTTCGGCACAGGCAGGCAAGAAGCTTGAGATTTCAAATCCCGGCGCATGATCATCATGAAAAATCCGGCTTGGACTTTTCCGAGAGCATCAGATGATGTCCTCGCCGTGCGGTCCGCTTTCCAGCGCCGCCTGCCGCGGTTGGTCGTATTCCGGCGGTGCCACCTTCAGGATGCGATTGCCGGCCAGGGTGATGGCCCAGGCCCCAAGCGGAGCCGTCAGCAGGATGCTCAAGACGGCAGCGGCGAGAATAATTTCGCCCGGACGGGTGGGCATGCCGGCGGCGGCCATTGCCGCCAGCGGCGCGGCCCCGATGGCTGCCTGCACCGTGGCTTTCGGAATGTAGGCGATGACGACGAACATGCGCTC
Organism: uncultured Zetaproteobacteria bacterium; assembly: GCA_964534165.1. Lineage (GTDB taxonomy): Bacteria > Pseudomonadota > Zetaproteobacteria > Mariprofundales > Mariprofundaceae > CAZVLQ01. Next base: position 1,331 of record CAZHOU010000242.1, on the reverse strand, counting down.
GGCGAAGCTCAGGTTGCTGCCCAGCGTGCAAAGATAGGTGCCGATGCTCCGCCCCACCAACCCCAGGGCGATCAGCGCCGCGCCAGCCAGACCCGTTTGCAATGCCACATGCACGTTTACCTGTGCGCCGACCATCGTAAACAGGATGATCTCGGCGAACACCCAGATCTTGCCGAATTTGGCCGATAGTTCATGGGCCTGGTGTTCGCGTTTCTCCAGAATGATGAATCCGATGGCCATGACCGCCAGCAGGGCGGCAAAGGGCACGATTCCCTCCAGACGATGTTCGAGATCGACGAGAAGAATCGAGACACCGAGAATGATCAACGCCTTCTTGGTGGCTCGCGGATCAAAGCGATCGAACATCTTGTAGAGAACCCAACCTACGGCAAGGCCGACGGCGATTCCGAGCACGATGGCCACCGGGATGCCGGCCAGCTTCCAGGCGATGCTCACGTGCTGGCCGGTGTACATACCGATCAGGACGCTGTAGATGACGATGACAAACACGTCATCAATCGAGGAGGCGGCCAGCACCAGCGTGGGGATGCCTTTCTCGGCGCCCATGCGCTTTTCGATGAAATCGATCATCAGCGGCACGACGACGGCCGGCGAGACGGCCCCCAGGATTGCTCCGAGAATGGCCGACTCCATGGTTGTGAGCGGCAATAGATGCGGGCCGAGGACGGCGATCGTGGCACCCTCGAACAGGGCGGGAATGCCGGAAAGCAGGATTACCATGCGCCCGACACGGTTTAAGGTGTCGCGGCTGAGTTCGAGTCCCGCCCGCAGCAGGATGACGATCAGGGCAATCAGGCGTAGGTCCGGGGAGATGGCGAGAAGGTTGGGAGACAGCAGGCCCAGCACGTAAGGACCGAAGACGATGCCGGTGATCAACATGCCGATCAATCCCGGCATCTTGAGTTGACGGAAGGCCCAGTCCACGAGCAGGGAAATGATGATGAGTTCGGCGATTCCTACGGCCATGTCCGGTCTCCTTCCGGGTCAGGAAGTTGGCAGGAGTCATTAGCCCGCAGGCGACCAGGGAACCCCATCCCGTATGTGGCGCGGATTCCAGCACGATCGCCGCCCGAATACAAGATGGATCTGGGCCGCCGGGTTAAAATTTTCTCATCGCGCCCTCATTTCCTTCTAATCCTGCATCCGTACTGTTCGCTCAACCCCTAGACGACGGCGGGATGATTCCGCCCAATCAAACCAAGGAGGTGGAGATGAAAGAATTGATGTATACGGCCGTGGCCGCTGTATTGACCTTTTTCGCCGTCGCGTCGTTCGGCGGCTTTCTGGAAACGATCCGCAGCTAAGGATGC
>CAZHOU010000241.1:0-1775 GCA_964534165.1 uncultured Zetaproteobacteria bacterium | reverse complement strand
AGCTTGTCTCGAGGAGGTTCGCCTAGACGCTCTCGGGCATCTGCTTGTGGTGCAGCGTGTCGACCCCGGAGATGGAGACCACCGGTGCGCCGCATTCATCGACGGCCGCCAGGCATTCCTCGAGATCCAGACGTTTGTTCAGAATCTCTTCGGGATAGTCGATCTTGCCGCAACCGGCGCATGAAAGATTGCAGCGGAAGAGCGGCTCCAGCATCAACACCAGCGGATAGCGTCGCCTGCGGCGCAGATGCTGCCATACGATGTATGTGCCTACGTGTACGACCTGTCGCAAAGGAATGGCCATTTCATCTCCCATCCGACCTGAAAGGGTGCCAGCCTACAAGATTCGAGGCGCCTGTGCACCCTGAGCACGGCTCTCCCGTGCGGCAACGAATGCCTGAAGCCTGATTCAGGATCCTAGCAGTCTGTCGGACTTATGATGAATCTACTGCGCGGCAGGGATAGAGGCCCAAAATGCACGGCTTCCTCGTTCCATGGTCCCCACGATGCGCCTCGAAATCCGTGCATTTTGGGCCACACTTCCCTTTCTCCCCGCTACGATCCCCCTAAGTCCGGTAGACTGCTAGCCCGATTTTTCATGACGAGCATGCGTTGGGATTTGGAGATCCGAGGGTCGAGTGGCGAGGGCCGACTTCCGCCCCTGTAGAAGGGATCTCCAGATCCCGAATCGTTTTCCCAATCACCAATCACCGGATGAGGGGTCTCCAGACCCCGAATCCGCGCCATCCATCCGCGATCACATGAAAATCCGGTCCAGACCGGGGGCGGTCAATCCGCAACCACGCATCCCACTCTGTTTTTAAATCACCAATCCTTCATCGCTGCCGATCCGGGAGTGCGCACACGAACTGCTGGTTCTTCGTACCTATGATCATGGAGTCGGCGGTGGAGGTGATATGCTTACCCAAGGCTTCACCGCATCACGTACGCAACCCATGCAGGTGGAAAACGGATGGGCCAAAGTTTATACTCCCTGGCGGTGAAAATACGGAACGCCCAAGGCGCATGATTGTAATCGCCTGTGCCGATGGGCGACTACTGAGGCGAGCGCCCGGGTCCGGGCGTTGTTCGTTTCAACGGCACTTGAGTGATTGCTCCGGTGCCAGCATACAAAGCGGTACGGAGGCGACGGGACGGCATGCAAAGCAAACAGGAAGCCATGAATGCCGCATCCGTACAACCGGCCTGTCAGCAATCATCCCCCAAAGCGGAGGGCCATGACCCGGAACGAGAGCTGTTGAACCAGGCCGTGGATCGGGCGGGAAAGGCGTTGTTGCGCATGCAACACGAGGATGGCTATTGGTGCTTCCCGCTTGAAGCCGATTGCACGATACCCGCCGAATACATCCTGATGATGCATTTCACGGGCGAAATCGATCCCCGTCAGCAACAACGCTTCGCCTCTTACCTGCGCGCACACCAGAATCGTGACGGAGGCTGGGAACTCTACCCGGGAGGTGGGGTGGAGCTGAACTGCACGGTCAAGGCCTATTATGCCCTGAAACTGGCCGGTGATCCCGCCACGGCTTCTCACATGCGGCAAGCGCGCGAAATCATTCTTGATCTCGGCGGCGCAGCTCGGTGCAATGTTTTTACGCGCATCGAACTGGCCAAGTTCCGGCAGATCCCCTGGCGTGGCGTGCCCTTCATGCCGGTGGAGATCATGGCGCCTCCGGAAGGGTTCCCATTTGCCCTTCACACGCTTCCCCATTGGTTCCCGCCGGTCCCGGTTCCTGTGTCCCTTTCTGTCCTTT
>CAZHOU010000240.1:0-1778 GCA_964534165.1 uncultured Zetaproteobacteria bacterium | reverse complement strand
CTGCTTGATCTCGTCGGCATCGTGACCGTCAACATTGCGGATCACCTGCCAGCCGTAGGCCTCGAACCGTCCCGGTGTGTCATCGGTGAACCAGCCCTGGACATCGCCATCGATCGAGATGCCGTTGTCATCATAGAAGCAGATCAATTTCCCAAGTTTGAGGGTGCCGGCAAGGGAACAGGCCTCATGCGAGATGCCCTCCATCAAACAGCCGTCCCCGAGGAAGACATAGGTGAAATGGTCGACGATGGTATGCCCGGGACGGTTGAATTGCGCTGCCAACATGGCCTCGGCGATGGCCATGCCCACGGCGTTGGTCACCCCCTGACCCAGAGGTCCGGTCGTCGTTTCCACCCCCGGTGTGTGACCGTATTCGGGATGGCCGGGGGTCCTGGAATGTAGTTGGCGGAAACGTTTGATCTCCTCCATCGGCAGGTCGTAGCCGCTCAAGTGCAGGAGTGCATAGATCAGCATCGAGCCGTGGCCGTTGGAGAGCACGAAGCGGTCGCGATCGGCCCATTTCGGGTTGTTCGGATTGTGCTTCAGATAATCATTCCACAAAACTTCGGCGATGTCGGCCATCCCCATCGGAGCGCCGGGATGGCCTGAATTGGCCTTTTGCACCGCATCCATCGCAAGTGCGCGCACGGCATTGGCCAAATATCTGCGATTGTTGCTCATGGTCATTCCCCTTTCGAAAGATCCGGTTACCAGGCCGGGTCGACATAGGCCCGAGACGGTTTCAACGGAAAATCCGGGCTAAACGTGCACCGTGGTTTGAACACGTCGCACGTTTCCCCGGCGGCCGGACATGACCACGGTGTCGGTGGTCATGAACTTGCCGTTGATGTCTCTTCCGATCTTGACGTGATGGACATAGGCGCCGCTGGTCAGGCCGGTGGCAATGAACAGCACATCGTCGCTCCGGACCAGCGCATCCCGTTCCAGAATCGCCTTCGTGTCGATTCCTTCCTGTTTGCAGCGTTCGATCTCGAAATCCTTCTGTGGCGCCATGCGCCCGAACATCTCCGCCCCCATGGCGCGGGCGGCGCATGCGGTCACAATGCCTTCCGGCGTCCCCCCGATCCCGAGCAGGGCATCGCAACCCATGTTCAAGATCGCCTGAATGGCGCCGTTGACATCGCCATCCGTGGCCAGGCGCACCTTGGCGCCGCACCCGTAAATTTCATTGAGTAGGTGCTGATGTCGCGGTTTGTCGAGCACGAAGACGCGGACATCCTCCAGGTCCTTGTTCAGAGCCGCCGCCAATTGTTTCAGGCGCTCCGGAACGGGTGCGTGGGGATCGATCTTGCCACGGGCTGCACGGGGATAGACCTGCTTGTCCATGTAGAAGCAGGATCCGGGACGGAACATGGCGCCTTCGGGTGCCGCCGCCAGCGTGCAGATCGAGCCGGGCATATCCTTGGCGAAGAGATTGGTACCCTCGATCGGGTCCACGGCGATGTCCACGGCGATGCCCTCGCCGGTTCCCACCCGTTCGCCATCGTAAAGGGCTGGTGCCTCGTCCTTGGCGCCCTCACCGATGACAATCAACCCGCGCATGGGAACCTCATTGATGCGCGAACGCATGGCATCCACGGCGAGGCCGTCACCCTCGTCCTTGCGTCCGGAACCGATGTGCGGCGCGCAGGCCCTCGCTGCGGCCTCGCAGACTTCGACCAGATCGATTTTCAGGTCAGCGATACTTGGCATCTCGGTTCCTCCCCGTCGCCGGATGGCGGGCATGCTAGCGGAAACGGACCTCGAAAGCGACCCCG
>CAZHOU010000239.1:0-1780 GCA_964534165.1 uncultured Zetaproteobacteria bacterium | reverse complement strand
GAAGAGGCGCATGGAGAAAAGGATCTCGCCCAACCACACGGCCATGAGCAACACCGAGAAGGAAGCGGCCGCAAGAAAGAAGGACCGGAAGCCGAGACGGAGCACCACCGGCAAGGTAACAAAATCCTTTTTGCGCTCAGGCATCAGACATCACGGGCCACACATCCGTATTTCACGCACCGGTTCTTCATGCACGCTCACCGGAGGCAGGCATCGATGGCATCCCGATCGTATCCTTCCTTGTCCACCTTCAGATACGCCACACCTTCCTCAGACGCCAAAGTCACCTCGACCACCCCCTTCACCGCCCGCAAGCGTTGGGCCAAAGCTTCCGCCTCTTCGGGAGAGAGTTCTCCCACATGCACCATTTCCGCGCTCAGATTCATCGGAAAGTGCATGCCGCGATAGAGACCAATCCAGAGGACGGCGACCACGGCTCCGGAGAGGAACACGCCTTCCGCCCCGAAACGACCGTAGAGGATGCCGCCGATCAGTCCGCCGCAAAAAGCCCCGAAGAACTGGGATGTGGAATAAAGGCCCATGGCCGTGCCCTTGGCCGCCGCCGGTGCCATGCGCGATACCAGCGAGGGCAGCACGGCTTCCAGCACGTTGAAAGCCACGAAGTACATCAGGGCTCCGGCCACCAGGCCGGCCATCGAGTGGTGGCTGAATGCCAGCACCAGCTCGGCGAGGATGATGGCAATGATGCAGCCGCCGAAGACCTGGCGCATTTTTTTGCGTTTCTCGGCCACAATGATCAACGGCACCATGCCGACCACGGATGCAAGAAGAACCGGAAGGTAGAACCAGACATGCTCCGATGTCGGCAACCCCACGTCATTGCGCAAGGCAAACGGAAGCGAGATGAAGGTGGCCGTCATCATCGTGTGCAGAAAGAAGATCCCGGCGTCGAGACGCAACAATTGACGATCGGCGGCGATCTTTTTCAACTGCAACGGTTCGGCCTCGACATCGCGATGGATGCCGCTCCGCCGCGGATCCGGAACGAAGAGGTAGAGCATGGCGATGCCGACGATTCCAAACGCGGCCGCCAGCCAGAACAGGCCTTTGACGCCGATATGGGCGTTGAATATCGGCCCGAGGATCAGGGACAGGGTGAAAGAAGCGCCGATTCCGATGCCGAAGACGGCCATGGCCTTGGTGCGCTCCGACTCATCCGTGAGATCGGCGATCAGAGCCATCACGGCCGCGGCGATGGCTCCGGATCCCTGCAACAACCGTCCGATGATCACGCCGGCAATGGAATCGGACAGGGCGGCGATCACACCACCGAAGGCGAATACCACCAGACCGGCGGCGATGACCGGCTTGCGTCCGAAACGGTCCGACATCATCCCGAACGGGATCTGCAACAGGGCCATCGTAAGACCGTAGGCGCCCAGGGCCAGGCCGGTCAGAAGAGGGGTGCTACCCCGCAGATGCTCGGCATAGAGCGCGAACACGGGCAGGATCATGAACAATCCCAACATGCGCAGGGCGTAGATTCCGGCAAGCGGCAACACGTTCTTCAAGCCGCCTTTCATGCCGGGCGCACCGGTCGCAGAAGATAGTTGATGAACAGGGCGGCGGTGAACAGCAACAAGGCGCCGCCCTGGTGCGTCACGGCCAACCAAGTGGGCACGACGAGCAGCAAAGTGGATACCCCCAGACTGAACTGCAGGATCACGGCGGCGAGCAGGAGGTTGAATGCGATACCGGCCTGTCGTGAGAGACCAAAGCGGTGCGCAAACCACCACAGGCCGAACACGGACAGCAGGGT
>CAZHOU010000238.1:0-1791 GCA_964534165.1 uncultured Zetaproteobacteria bacterium | reverse complement strand
GAATCACGGATCGCCAAGCTTTTCTTTTCCACCGTCTCCGATACTCTCCCTTGCGATGCGCAAGGCGATCTCGGATACCGTCGTGCACCGAGTCTACACGGTCGTCGAGGATGATCTGAACGGCTACGGCCTGATGCACGGCGGGCGCTTGCTGATGCTTGCCGACGAAACAGGATTTCTGGCCGCCCGTCGCTTGGTCGCGGCCGATTGTCTGACGGTGGCCGTGCATGGGGCCCGTTTTTCCTCCCCCATGCATCTGCATGAGCGCTTGCAGATGCAGGCCCAAGTGGGCTTCTGTGGCCGCACGAGCGTCTGGGTGCCGGTATGGATCACCGTCGACGGCCGCGCCGCCATGGAGGCGGTCGTGGTCTATGTGGCTGTGGACGGCGAACGTCGGCCCATGCCGGTGCCGGCGGTTGCCGCAAAGACGGAGATCGAGCGCGCCTTGCAACAACGCCTGCAATGCCTGCGACGCCAGGTGCTGGCCCTGGGATCACTGCGGGTGTGATTCAAAAGTCGGGATGCTGCATCCCGACGTACGAACTTGTGGAAATTCTGCGGCCGCGGCCTAAAATGCGTCTGCGGCCGCGGCCTAAAATGCGGCCCTTCACGGTGCGCTGAAGGCCTTGGCCGACCGTACCAAAGGCTGCGGACTTGGCGATACTGCCTTCTTTCAGCCCCGATTCATGCCGTTGCGGCCGGCCGATGGTCGGCAAGGAGAACCATCCTGAGCAAGCAAGAAGCCAGGTTGCGACTGCGTGTTGCCACCTACAACATCCAGGCGGGTATCGGCAGCCGGCGTCCGCGGCACATGCTGACCTACAGCATTCGCTATCTGTTGCCCCACCGGCAGGTACGGACCAATCTCAACCGCATCGCCGAGCGCCTTCGGGATCTGGATTTTGTCGCCCTGCAGGAAACGGACGCCGGCTCGTTCCGCAATTATCACATTCATCAGGCGCAGTACATCGCCATGCGGGCGCACATCCCGTATTGCTACACGCTGGTGACGCGAGGTATCAGCCGCTTGGCCACCATCAGTCTGGCCCTGCTCAGCCGCTTTCCCTGCGTGCGCCTGATCCGCCACCGCCTGCCGGCATCGCGCCATGGCCGTGGCCTGATGGAGGCCGTCTTTTGCGTCGATGGCCGCGAGATCGCCGTGTTTGTGACGCACCTGTCGCTGCGCAGGACAAGTCGCATACGCCAGATGCGCTTTGTCATCCAGCGGCTGAAACGCTATCCCTACGCCATTCTGATGGGGGATCTCAACTGCGAACCTGGCGCCGGTGAATTCAATTTCCTGATTCAGCACGGAGGTCTGACCGCGGTAGATACACCACCGACCTTTCCGAGTTGGAAGCCGCGCCGGTGTCTGGATCACATCCTGGTGACAAGAGGGTTGCGGCTGCAGGAACTGCACACCATGCCCTTTGTTTGCTCCGACCACCTGCCCGTGAAGGCGGTGGTGACGGCCTCGAAAGAAAAGGCCCCGGCTTGAAAGCCGGGGCCGGGGACATCCGGCGCCAATCGTTAGGGAGGGGAGGAGGGATAAACGCCGAACGAGACGCAATATAGCCGACGGATGTTGCCGGGCCGTGAACGCTGCATGAAGTTTTGTTCATCTTTGCCCACCCAAGACCAAAGGGCGTGAGGGAACTGGCTGGGGGAGTAGGATTCGAACCTACGTTGACGGAGTCAGAGTCCGTAGTCCTGCCGCTAGACGATCCCCCAATTCGGGATGCGCGAATTTAATGCCTGCGACATCATGGGTCAACGGCGTTCCGGATGAGC
>CAZHOU010000237.1:0-1797 GCA_964534165.1 uncultured Zetaproteobacteria bacterium | reverse complement strand
GAGTACAAGACCGCACAGCGATTAAAGGATGACTACTGGCTTTATGCCGTCTTCAATTGTGCCAACAAGCCGGAAGTGCACCTGGTTCAGAATCCGGCCAGGCTTGGTTGGAAGCCCATCGTCAAGATCGAGCATTATCACCTTGATCCGAAAAACATTCTGGCCGCGGAGAAGTAAGCGATGAACGAAACACGCGATTTGGAACATGTTGCTATCCTTGTAGAGGGCGCCTATCATTCGCCTCGCACTTGCTCCCCGTCCGACACGCCTTGCGGCCTCGGGCGGGGTTATTTTTTTGGTGAACCAGTATGAGCGTGGTCGTTCAGAGGAATCAGGCGGTCGCCTTTTTCGATGGACAGAATTTGTTCCATGCCGTCCGTGAGGCCTTTGGCTACACATTTCCCAACTACGATCCCATCAAGCTTGCCGATGCGGTTTGCAGGCAACAGGGGTGGTTGCTCAAAGAGACCCGTTTTTATACAGGCATTCCCGATGTAGCCGACGATGCTTTCTGGAATCATTTCTGGCAGGCGAAGATCGCCAACCTGGGCCGACGCGGCGCCAAGACGTATACAAGATCATTGCGCTACCGAAACAAAACTATTCAACTGCCCGGAGGTTCAGCCCATACCTTTCTGGTTGGGCAGGAAAAGGGCATCGATGTGCGTATTGCCGTCGACATTATCTCACTGGCCCATCAGCGGGCATTCGATGTGGCGCTGGTGTTCAGTCAGGATCAGGATCTTTCCGAGGTGGCCGACGAGATTAGGGTCATCGCCCGTGAACAGCATCGCTGGATCAAGATTGCATCTGCATTTCCTGTCAGCCCTACCACCCGCAACAGGCGGGGCATCAATCGTACCGACTGGATCCAAATCGATCGCGAGATGTATGACGCATGCATCGATCCACGGGACTATCGGCCGAGGAACAACCGGACATGATGCAACGATGCCCCAAGCGCCTGATCGAGGCCGATTTGCCGATCAAGCGCATATCGGCGCACGCGCGGCGGGAGAAGTCCATCCGCCACGGGCACATCTCCACCCTACACATCTGGTGGGCGAGAAGGCCGCTGGCGGCCTGCCGTGCCGTGGCCTGCGCCGCGCTGTGGCCCGATCCTGCCGATCCCGTCTGTCCCGAAGCATTCAGGGAGAAAGCCCGGACACTGATGCTGGAATGGGCCAAAGAGCATGCCGGGCTTCTGAGCGGCGAGAGCTTTTCGCGGTTCAATGCAATCAGAAACAACCCGGCCATGCTCGATGATGCGGAAGAGCTTCGCCATGCCCTGCTCGACTTCATCGCCGACTTCGCCGACTGGGACAACTCGACCAACGAGCATTTCCTGCGTACGGCCAGGGATCTCACGCAAACCGCGCATGAATCCCTGGGCGCCTGCCTGCCGGCAGGCAGGGCAATGCCCGGCACGCGGCCGCTGGTGGTGGACCCCTTCGCCGGCGGCGGCGCCATCCCCCTGGAGGCCCTGCGTGTTGGTGCGGATGCGTTCGCCTCCGATCTCAATCCGATTCCTGTGCTGCTGAATAAGGTAGTGCTGGAATACATCCCGAAATATGGCCAAAAACTGGCCGATGAGGTGCGCAAGTGGGGGGCATGGATCAAGGCGCAGGCGGAAAAGGAACTGGCGGAGTTTTATCCCTGCCTGCCGGCAGGCAGGCCAAAGACCCCGGATGGCGCGACACCGGGCAAGTTCTATACATATGTTCTGCGTTGTTCCGATGGCAGTCTGTACAAAGGGCAGGCGGATAATCTCTAACGTCTTTTCAAGCAACATTGCAA
>CAZHOU010000236.1:0-1824 GCA_964534165.1 uncultured Zetaproteobacteria bacterium | reverse complement strand
CTACAGCCCCTTGTAGGAGGGGTCTCCAGACCCCGAATCTGCGCGGGCCGGCAAGCAAGGACGGAGGGCCGAGGTGAATGGTGATCGGAAATTGGTGATTGGTGGATTTCCCGATTACCAATCACGAATAACCAGTCACCGATTTCTGCGTCCTCCATCCGCGATCTCATGAAAAATCCGGGCTGGTTGTGGGCGGAGAACCAAGTTCAGCCGCAGGAAAATCGATCAAGCGCCAAAGCCCAAGACGTCATCCATGCCGTACCAGCCGGCCGGCTGCTTCAAAAGCCAGCAGGCTGCGCGCACGGCCCCTTTGGCGAAAACCATGCGGTCCATGGCCATATGACCGATCTCGATCCGTTCCTCATCGGAAATGAACATGGATCTGTGCTCGCCGACGATCTGGCCGGCGCGCACGACGGCAAAACCAATGCTGCCGACCGTGCGTTCCCCGGTCATGCCGGTGCGGGAGTAAACGGCGGCCTTGTCGAAATCGAGCCCGCGGCCGCTGGCGATCGCCCGCCCGATGGCCAGCGCCGTGCCCGAAGGGGCGTCCACCTTATGGCGATGATGAGCCTCGAAAACCTCGGCGTCGTATTCGACCCCGAGCACGTGCGCCGCCTGCCGCACCAGTTGCAGCATCAGATTGACGCCCACGGAAAAATTGGCGGCCATGACCACGGGACAGGCATGCAGGGCACGCTTAAGTTCGTGCAACTGTTCCGTTGTGTGACCGGTGGTGCCGATCACCATGCGCATGCCGCGGGCCGCGACAAAACGGGCGTGCGCCAGGGATGCCTCCGGGGTGGTGAAATCGATGAGCACATCCGCATCCGGGCAGGTGAAGAGGTCGTCCGTCATCGTCACGCCCAGGGCGCCGATACCCGCCGCCTTGCCGGCATCGCCGCCGACGAAGCTCGATCCCGGGCGTTCACTCGCGCCCACGAGTTCGGCCTTGGGGGAGTCGGCCACGGCTCGCACAAGCATGCGTCCCATGCGCCCCGAGGCACCGGTCACGATTACGCGCATCATCAGCTCTCCCCCGCCAGATTGTCCCAGAACTCCTTGACTCGATCCAGGAAACTGGTGCGTTCCGGATAGACATCGTCGCCGGTGGCGGCGGCAAACTCCCGCAACAATTGCTCCTGCCTCCCGCTCAACCGCCGCGGCACGGCGATATGCACATGCACGTACAAATCACCGGTGCGGTTCTCGCGGATATCCGGCACCCCCTTGCCACGGATTCGGAACACCTTCCCGTCCTCGGTGCCGGGAGGAATCCTGATCTTGACACGCCCGTGCAGCGTCGGTGCCTCCACCTCGGCCCCGAGCGCGGCCTGGGGAAAGGTGATGGGCATCTTGCAGTGCAAATCGGCGCCGTCACGCTCGAAGATCGGATGTTTCCGAAGGCGAACGACGATGTACAAGTCGCCAGGCGGCGCGCCCTGAACACCGGCTTCCCCCTCGCCGGCGACGCGAACCTGAGCGCCATCGTAGACACCCGCCGGGATGCGCACCTTCAACCTCTTCGTGGTCCTGACCCGACCGGAACCGCCGCATTTCGCGCACAGGGAGGCGATGCGCGTTCCCTGGCCGCGGCATTCGGGGCAGGTCCGGCGCATGGCGAAAAAACCCTGCTGGATCTGGATCTGCCCATGACCGCCGCAGGTACGGCAGGGAACCGGATGCGTGCCGGGGCGGGCGCCGCTGCCATGGCATACGGGACAGGACGCATTCTTGGGGATATCCAGTTCCACCTCGCGGCCGCTGGCTGCATCCTCGAGACTGAAATCCTTCCCGGCGCCGGCACCCACGGAGGTGAACAGC
>CAZHOU010000235.1:0-1875 GCA_964534165.1 uncultured Zetaproteobacteria bacterium | reverse complement strand
TCAGGATTGCCTTGACCGGCTTGTGCCACTGCTTCAGAAACGGATCGCTGTAGGTGAAGCCGCTGTTGCGCCCGTAGGTCAACGTCTTGTCCATGCCGTAATCATTCGGCGCCCCGTGATTGGTGATATACATGGTCGGGAAAAAGATCGTGATCATCATTGAGAAGCTCAATGCGAACCCGAAGAATATCGCTCCCAGTTTATATTCTCGAAATGCCACTGTAAGTCCCCCCTGTCAAATCTGTTAATTCCGAATCTTTACCGCAACCAAGGGCGGGACCGGCCATCGCCGGTCCCGCCACCATGGTTTAACGCTCGTAGGCCAGCTCGTGCGGCAGCTTGCCTTCGGGCACCTCGCGGCCGTACTTCGCGGTCATGTACATGTTCCACAGCCAGACGATGTTACCGATGAACACCATCGTGCCGCCGAACCAGCGTCCGATCATGTACGGATGCTCGGCGATCACGACGTCCACGTACGGCACCTCGAACACCTTTCCGGCGCCCTGGATCAGGCCGGCGATGGTCATCGTCGTCCAGTAAATCGCGAAGCCCACCAGCAGCATCCAGTAATGGAAGTTCTGCAGAGCATAGGACCACAACTTACGCTTCAAGAGCGTCTGGATGCCGTACACCACGGCCGCGACCTCGGCAAAGGTGGAAAAGCCGAGCAGCGCCAGATGGTCGTGCGCGACGATCCAGCCGGTGCCATGCACGTACCAGTTGATGGCCCGTGTCTGCTGGAAACCGCCCTGCATGTTCAAAGGAATGGCCAGCATGCTGGAAGTGGCGGCGTAGCGGATCTCGATGTTCTCGACAAACATGCGCCAGCGGCCCTGCATGGTCAGCGTAATGTTGCACACGAAGGCCATGGCCGGCACCAGAATCAGCACCCCCTCCACGGAGGCGAATGACTTCAGCCATTCCGGCAGCGGCGAACCCATCAGGTGATGCGCAGCCGGCGTGGAATAGAAGATCACGAGCGACCAGAAGTGCAAGTGGCCCACGCGGTGGGAATACAGTGGATTGCCGGTGATCTTCGGAATGATGTAGTAGCTGATGGCCGCCGCGACCGGTGTGATCAAGAGCCCAAGGATGTTGTGCGCGAACCACCAGGTCATGTAGGCCTCGTTCAGGCCGGTCAGGTGGAACCACTCCGGCAGGTTGCCGATCAGGAACACGATCACGGTCATGAACACCGATGCGGCAAAGAACCAGTTGGTGGTGTAGATACCCTGCGTGCGGCGGTTCAGAATCGTCATCCAGACATTGATCCCGGTCGGGATCACGATCAAAAAGGCGATGTACAGGTCGATCGGCCAGATGAAGTCCGAATACTCCCGTCCGGAGGTCATACCGCACCAGAGTGTGGCCAGCCCCAGCGCCAGGCCGACGTTCCAGGTCAGGCAGTTCCACACCCCCAGCTTTTCAGACCACAGCTTGGTGTTGCCAAGCGCACCCGTGATGTAAAAGAAGGACATCGTAAAAGCGCCCCAAATCCACCCGAAAATCACCGTATGCACGTGCACCTGGCGCATATGGCCGAAGGCAAAGGCGTAATTACCGGTGACGAAATCCGGGAAAGCCAGCTTGGCGGCGTTGAAGGAGCCGAGCCCCGTGCCGATGATAAACCATACGATCGAGGAGAACCCAAACAGAACCGCCGCCGTTCCCTGCGGGATCTCCTCCTCTTTCGCAAACAGATACTTGAATGAGTTCATTTTACCACTTACCCCCCTAGCTTTTTCAAACTCTTCCTACTCGACCTGCATTCGTTTTGGAGCGATCGACAAAGATGAAATCAGGATTTTTTCCTCTTCATCTGCTCGTCATAGAGCTTCCGCTGTTCATAGAGTTCGGGCCAGACCTTGAGCA
>CAZHOU010000234.1:0-1885 GCA_964534165.1 uncultured Zetaproteobacteria bacterium | reverse complement strand
AGTACGATATGCGTAACCAATTGAATTTATTCAATAAAACGTTGGGACAGTAGTGTATTCATATTTTTGATGTTTGAGGTTGGTATGGGAACGACTCGGCAACGTGGTGCCAGGGAAATAGTGGAATTCGCGCGGGAGATGGGAATCGATGCCGCCGAGATCAGACGGCGCCGGGATTATCTGGAACTTGTGCCCGAAGATGTCCACCTTCTGCGGCAGATTCATGCCCGGCTTGGGCGCCGGGCCGCCGGGTTCGTCGAGGACTTCTATACCCATCTGCTGCGCTTTAAGGAAACGAGGGCGCTGCTCTCCGATGCGACCACGCTCAAGCGCCTGAAGCGCAAGCAGAACGCTTACTTCCACGAATTCATGGCCGGCGATTACGGCTTGGATTATGCCCGGAGGCGGCTGCGGGTCGGTCTCACGCACCAGCGCCGCGGCCTGCGGCCGAAATGGTACATCGGCGCCTACAGCAAGTATCTCTGCGGTCTCATCACCGACACCCTGGATCTGTTTGAAAAAGCGGCCACGGCCGCGGCCGCCTGTCGGGCGCTGATCAAGGTGGCGTTCCTGGACATCAATCTCGGCCTGGAAGCCTATTTCCATGCCGAGGCCCGGAGGCTGCGACAGTTGCAGGCGGCCCTGGATGCCGTCATGGAAGCCGTGTTCATCTTTCGGGCCGATGATTTTCGCATGGTCTACGTCAATCAAGGCGCCGAGCGCATGCTTGGCTTCGGCGGCAGGGACATGCTGGCCATGCATCCGGCGGAGCTGTTCGAGGATTACGGCAAGTCGCGGCTGCGCACCCTGATCCGCCGCCTCATAAAGTCACAGTCAAAGGAGCCCTGCCTACGGCTCAACGTCCGCATCATCCGCAAGATGCAGGAAGCGCTGCCGGTGGAACTGCTCTTGCAATTCATCAAGGGGAACATCGGCCGTGGTCTGGTGATCGCCACGGCCCGGGACATCTCCGACCTGATGCAGCGCGAGGCGGAGTTGGAGCGCCTGGCCATGCACGATGAACTGACCGGCCTGCCGAACAGGCATCTGCTGCAGGAGAAGATCAAGGCCTGCATGAGCGAGTGTCGCGCCGCCACATTGGTGCTGGTGGGCCTGAACCGCTTCAAGGCCATCAACGAGACCATCGGCTACGCCAACGGGGATCGGGTTCTGCTCAAGGTGACGGAACGCTTGCGCAACGTCGGCGGCAAGGATGTGCTTCTGGCACGCATGAGCGGTGACGTCTTTGCCCTGCTGGCCCCGGCCAGCCGCAGTGACGCCGCCCTGCATCTGGCCAAGGCCGCGATCGGGGCCCTGCAGGAGAGTCTACGACTCGGCGAATACACACTGGACATCCAGGCCAGTGCCGGTATTGCGCAATACCCCCAACACGGAGCCCGAGATCCGGAAGGCCTGATGCGCCAAGCCGAAGTGGCCATGGAAGCGGCCAAGCGCACGCGTGCCGCCCTCGCCGTCTACGACGAGGATCTGGAACTCTACAAACTGGAACACCTGAGCCTCATGGGCGAGCTTCGCGAGGCCATGGCCAACGACGAACTGAGCCTCTGCTACCAGCCCAAGCTGGCCATGAAATCTCGTCGCGTGGCCGGCGTCGAGGCCCTGCTACGCTGGCAGCATCCGGTGCGTGGATTCGTGCCTCCCGATCAATTCATCCCCCTGGCCGAGGAAAGCGCCGTCATCCATTCCCTGACGGAGTGGGTGTTGCGTGAAGCCATGGCGCAGCGAAAGCGCTGGCAGCGCACCAATCTGCCCGAGGATTTTCATGTGGCGGTCAATGTCTCGGCCGCCAACCTGGAGGATACCGGCTTCGAGGCGATGGTCCGAAAGACCGGCGAGGCAGCGGGCATCTCTCCAGGCATGCTGA
>CAZHOU010000233.1:0-1886 GCA_964534165.1 uncultured Zetaproteobacteria bacterium | reverse complement strand
TTGGACGTGTCGGGGTTGGTAATTGGTGGTTCTGGTGTTGGGTGTGTCTGGTGTGGTCTCAGTTTGAGCGGTCGAGGATGATGAAGTGGGCGTTGATGTTGCTGCTTTCGCACTGGTTTTCCACCCGTTCGGCCTCGGTTTTCAAGGACTTGTATCCGGCCATCCTGCTTTCCCTGGGCCCGGCTTTCTTGATCGCCTTGCAGCCCGATCTGGGAACCGCCCTGGTGTTGCTGCTCGCCGCTGCGGCCATGATCTTCATCGCTGGCCTCCCCTGGCGCTGGCTTGGTTACGGTTGCGCCGTCCTGATGATTTCACTGCCGTTCCTTTGGCATTCCATGCATGCCTATCAGAAGCAGCGCATTCTGAGCTTTCTCGATCCCCAGTCCGATCCTCTGGGCGGGGGCTACCACGTCATCCAGTCCATGATCGCCATTGGAGCCGGCGGCATCTTTGGCAAGGGCTATCTGCAGGGTTCGCAGTCGCGGTTGCATTTCCTGCCGGAACAACATACGGATTTCATCTTTTCGGTGCTCGCCGAAGAAGGTGGGCTGATCACATCGATTCTGTTGCTGGCTGTCTACGGCATCCTGATTGGTCGCATTCTGATCATCGCCGATCGTGCGCCCACACGTTTCGGTGGTTTGCTCTGCATCGGTGCGGCCACCATCTTCACCCTTTACCTTGGCATCAACATCGGCATGGTGTCCGGTGTCTTGCCGGTGGTCGGCGTCCCGTTGCCGTTTGTCAGTTACGGCGGTTCGGCCCTCATCACGATGCTGGCCGTATTGGGTCTGGTCATGCGCGTGGCCAGCGAGTCGAGGTCTGCGGTGCCGTGGACGAAATCCGGGCGGCCGGCGCGGCTAATGCTGGCCCGTCCACGCAGCCGTCGCCAGCAGAAGCAGTGAAAGTCCGGCGAAAAGACCCCGAAGCAGCATGCGCATCTGCCCCTCGGTGGCCGTGGCGTGCAAGCGTGCGGACCAGCCGGTGCTGAAGGGCAGGATGATCAGGATGCCACCCCAGGCTCCAAGCAGGTATGGCATTCGGGCCACGAGCAACGGGCGCCAACCGGCTTCGAAGAGAAGATTGACGGCCACAGCCACGGCCGCCATGAGCAGCGAGCACAAGGCCGTCGTTCCGACCGCCTGCCGCAACGGCAACTGACGACGCAAAAGCGGCACCAGCAGCGTGCCGCCGCCGATTCCTAGCATGCCCGAAACGTAGCCGATCGGACCCGAGTAGAGGGCCGGCGACACGTTTTGCCCGCCGGTGCGTGCGGGTCTGCCGTAATCCCAGGCAATCCAGGCGTCCAACACCGCCAGGCCGACGAGCACGACGGTATCCGGAATACGCAAGGTAAGCCACAGTCCCAGGGAGGCTCCGATCATCAGGCCGGGGATGAGTTGCCGGACCATTTCCATGCTAATGTGGCCGAGCCGCCAATGCGAACGAACCGAGAAGGCGACGGTCATCACCACCGCCACCAGACTGGCCATGACCGTCGAAGAGGCATCGGCCCCGGCCGCCGACATCGAGATGTAAAATACCGGCACATAGATTAGGCCGCCTCCAAGCCCCGCCAGACCGGCGATCACACCGCCGACTGTGCCGGCAACCAGGCCGGCCGCAAGACCCACCGCGAGCATCGAGAGATCCATGTCAGCCCGGGCTTCTCACCGTGTTTCCGTTTGCGGGATGCTGGCTCTCGGGGATGGTTCCGGAGCCATGAGCAACCCTGCCCCGTCCAACCGCAATGCCCGATTCCCACTCTGAAGCCTCGGTCCTCATCGCTCGCTCCTCCTCGCCCGGATTTTTCATGGGATCGCGCCTGGAGGGCGCAGAAATCGGTGATTGGTGATTCGTGATTGGTAATCGGGAAATCCACCAAT
>CAZHOU010000232.1:0-1889 GCA_964534165.1 uncultured Zetaproteobacteria bacterium | reverse complement strand
GCACCAGAATCGCCGCCTCCGGGTAGTGTCGTTTGAGGTTCGCCAGCGCGGCGGCTTTAAAGGCCTCGTGCACCACACAGGCGCCCTGCCACAACAGCATATCGGCCCCGGTGACCTGCTGGATGTAGGCGCCCAGGTGCCGGTCCGGCGCCCACAAGATCTTCTTGCCTTGCGCGTGCAGGTAGCGCACCACGTCCACCGCGATGCTGGAGGTCACCACCCAGTCCGCCCGGGCTTTGACCGCCGCGCTGGTGTTCGCGTAAACCACCACCGTCCGATCTGGATGTTCGTCGCAAAAAGCCGCAAAGATATCGGCTGGACAACTCAGATCGAGTGAGCATTCCGCCTCGAGTGTCGGCATGAGCACACGCTTTTCGGGGTTGAGGATCTTGGCGGTCTCCCCCATGAAACGCACACCGGCCACCACCAGGGTACGAGCCGGGTGGTCATGGCCGAAGCGCGCCATATCCAGTGAGTCCGACACGTAGCCACCGGTTTCCTCGGCCAGTTCCTGGATGGCTTCATCGGTGTAGTAGTGCGCCACCAGCACGGCATCCTGGGCGTTTAACAGCGCCTTGATCTCCTCTCGGAGTGATTCGCGCTCTTCTGCCGTATAGGTCGGGGTCGGCACACTGCCTGGTAACGGGTAATCCTGTTTGGGTATCTCCACCTCAATCGGAATGGCCTTAAATGTCGTCATTACTCACCTCCTCACGCCACCACGAGGCGTGCCTGGCGCGGTGCAATACCGATGGTTGCGGTACTGCCCGCGTTGAACGGCAGGTCATCCATTTCCATGCCGTCACTGAAAATCACCCCGTTCTCCGCCATGTGCGAGGTCACGACCAGCGGCTCGGACGTTCGGATGGTGCCGAACGTCAGGCCGGTCCGGGTGACCTTGCTCGGGAACGGCTCACGTACCGTATAGATCAGTTGCTCGGTGTCCCAGGGCAAACGGCCCAGTCTGGCCGGCGGCGCGGCCTGCCCGCCCAGAGCCTCGACCACCGCGGCCGCGCCGGTGTAGACCGACCGCAACCAGCCGGTGGAACCGGCGCGCCGGTCGACACGATGATGCCGCTGGACGCCTGATCCTCACGTCGATCGCCCTGCGCAATCTCGTAGCGCGCCGACACGTGGGAACGGGTGCCGATAAACAGGTCGTTGAACCCAAGCAGCGTCTGCCCGTCGTTCAGCCGGGCCTGCGCCAGGGTGACGGCCTGAACCGGTTGCTCTCGGGCCAGGGTGCGCTCCAGCGCGGCCCCGAACTGGCTCGGCGTAAAAGGCAGCAACACACCGTGGATCGTGTCCGGATCCGGGTTGACCGGCAGAATCGGCTGGGTGTCGAGGTATTTGGCCGTGTTCACCACCAGGCCGTCCGGCCCCACCGTGATCACCAGGTCCGCCTCCCCAAACTGGAACTGCGGCAGAAAACCGCGATCGATCACCTGGCTTTTGAGCCCCTTGGGGATAGTCTGCCGAATACCTGCCAGTGCCGCCTGATAGCGTTCATGGCTGGCTGCAATCGGCAGGAAATCCTGCCCAGCGTGCTCCAGGTAGAACTGGGCCTGGGGCACGGAGTTGAACCGGGTCACCAGCTCCTCGAGCGCCGTCTTGCGCGTGACGATCACCGCCTTCTCAAAGGCGGCTTTCGGCATTTTCGGCACGCTAGCGGGCGGATTCGATGGTTTGCGTATTGCTTGCATCGCTCTGTCCCCCGACCCAGTGGATGATCTGCCCCAGCATGTCCGGGGTAATACTCAGGTTGCCGATACTGCCGGCGTTCCCGGCAAACTCCTTGAACGCCAGGCCGATCAGGGCCTGCGGCGCGAGGTTGCCGTAGGGATTCAGCTTCATCTCGTCGGCTTTGGCTTCAGCCTCGGCGAGTTTCA
>CAZHOU010000231.1:0-1899 GCA_964534165.1 uncultured Zetaproteobacteria bacterium | reverse complement strand
CCAATCGGTTCTGTGCTGGTCGCGCGGCGCCACGCCGCTCTGTCATGTCCGGGTGCGTGTTCCCGGGGCGGGGATGTGACCGGTGCCGGCAGGATAGAGAGTGGCCACCCGGCGTTCGTCGCAGACCTCGAGGCTGGGCATCAGCACGCGCCAGGCCTCCGCCACCTCGTCGGCGCGGGTGAAGAGCGTGGCGTCCCCGAGCAACACATCGTGCAGCAGGGTCTCGTAGGCCTCCGGCATCATCTCCCCCTCGCCGGCATAGGGGGCGTGCAGGCGCAGCGAATGCATGCGCATCGACAGCCCCGGACGCTTGGTGTTCAGTTTCAGGCTCATGCCCTCATTGGGCTGCAGATGAAACACCAGTTCGTTGATGTCCGGACGGCCGCCCTCGATCCTGAACAGGTCCAGCGGCACGCGCCGAAAGCGGATGACGATCTCCGAAACCCGCGCCGGCAGGCGCTTGCCGGTGCGCAGCAGGAACGGCACGCCCTGCCAGCGCCAGTTGTCGACATGGAGCTTGACGGCCGCGAAGGTGGGAGTGTTGGAATCCCTCGCCACCCGCGGCTCCCAGCGGTAGCCCGCCACCGCCTCGCCGTCGATCACGCCGGGGCCGTACTGCGCCCGCACCGTGAGTTGTTCCACCTCCGCCTTGCGGATCGGCCGCATGGCCCGCAGCACCTTGATCTTTTCGTTGCGTACGCCGGTGGCCGTCATCTCCGCCGGCGGTTCCATGGCCACCAGGGTCAAAAGCTGCAACAGGTGGCTCTGGATCATGTCCCGCAGCACGCCCGCGTGTTCGTAATAGGGGCCGCGGTATTCGACGCCGATCTTCTCCGCCACCGTGATCTGCACGTGATCGACATAGGTGCGGTTCCAGATCGGCTCGAAGACGGCGTTGGCGAAACGGAAGACGAGCAGGTTCTGCACGCTGTCCTTGCCGAGATAGTGGTCGATGCGGAAGATCTGCTCTTCCTTGAAAAAACCGAGCAGAACACGATTCAGCTTGCGGGCGCTTTCGAGGTCGGTTCCGAAGGGCTTTTCGATCACCAGTCGCCGCCAGCCATGATCCTCAGCGGTCAGGCCCGCCGCAAAAAGATTCCTCGCCGTGATTTCGTAGTAGGCCGGTGGAATGGCGAAATAGAACAGGGCGTTCATCGAGGAATCGGGCTCCTCCACCACCTGCCGCAGCCTGCGGAAGCTCTCCGCATCCTCCAGATCGCCCTGCAGCGGCCGCAGCATCCTGGAGAACCCGCGCCACAGCTTGGGATCGGACATCAGTTTCGGTGCATACCTCTCCAGTGCCTCGCGCACCAACCGCCGCCAGGCTTCGGCCTGCTTCGGGTCGCGCACGACGCCGATGATGCGGCTGCCGGGAGCGATCAGACAGCAGGCATGCATGTGGGCCAGGGCCGGCAACAGCTTGCGCATGGAGAGATCGCCGGTGGCGCCGAAGATCACGAGATCGGCTCGATCGGGCTGCTTGCATCCGGAAACGACGGGCTTCGGCATGGGCGGCGGCTACTCGCGCCCGGACTTCTTGACGGCGTGGCCGCCGAAGCCGGCGCGCATGGCGTTGACGATCTTGCCGGCGAACGAGGGTTGCCGGCGGCTGCGGAAGCGCATGTGCAGGGCCAGGGTCATCACCGGCGCCGGCACGGCCAGGTCCACGGCCTCCTGCGCGCACCAGCGGCCTTCACCGGAATCGTCCATCCAATCCGAGAGGGCGGAAAGATCGCCGTCCCGCTCCAGGGCATCGCCGATCAGATCCAGCAGCCAGGAGCTGACCACCGCGCCGCGACGCCAGATGTGCGCGATCTGATTCAAATCCAGCGCGAATTCTTCCTTGGCGTGCATCAGCTCGAAGCCCTCGCCCAGGGCCTGCATCATGCCGTACTCGAT
>CAZHOU010000230.1:0-1932 GCA_964534165.1 uncultured Zetaproteobacteria bacterium | reverse complement strand
ACGCCGGCCTCGACCAGTTGCGTGCTGACCACGCGGGTTGGCACGCCATCCCGCAGCCTCCGCTTGATCTCGGCGATTTTCCGGGATCGGTGCTCGCCGCACATCAGCGCCGAAAGGTGGATCGTTCCTTCCGGCATCAGGCGGAACAGATCGCGCGCATCCTTTCGCGAATCGACGATGGCCAGCACCGACTCGGGCAGCGCCAGTTCCTCGGCAAGACGATCCCATGTGACCTGTGCATGCACATCCTCCGGCATCTCCACCCGCACCCGCGCAAGCTCTTCGTAGAGCGCATCCGGGTCGGAGACGATCTCGCGCACATCATCCAGCCCGTCGAACACTGTATGGCCAAAGGCATCCTTACACACGCCTGTCAACGCCGGCTGCGTGGCCGTGGAAAGTACGAAGCTGACGCCGTAATGCGCCGCAAGCAGCTTCATCGCCTCCAGAATCGGTTGCAGAAACGACGGCGGCAAAAGCTGCGCCTCGTCGAGGATCACCACACTGTCCGCGATGTTGTGCAGCTTGCGGCAGCGGCTGGTTCGCGCCGCGAACAGCGACTCGAAGAACTGCACGCTGGTGGTGACGATGATCGGCGCATCCCAGTTTTCCGCCGCCAGCCGCGAGCGATGATCTTCTTTGTCTGGATCAAGGCTGGAGTGGTGCTCTACCACCTGATCGCCGAAGATATCGAGAAACACCTCTGCCGTCTGCTCGATGATGCTGGTGTAGGGGATTACATGGATGATCCGCCGCTTGTCGTGGCGTAGCGCATGCTCCAGCGCGAAAGCCATCGAGGAGAGCGTCTTGCCGCCACCGGTCGGCACCGTGAGCGAGAAGAATCCGGGCGTCTGCTCCCTCCCCGCACTGCGGCAGTCGGCCAGCACTCGCGCCCGCAGGCGGTTGACCGGCGTATCCTCAGCCTTGCCCGTCAGCGTCTGCATGTGCGTGTCGAAACGCTGCTTCAGTTCGTCCAGAGGCTTCCAGCCGCCGCGCCACGCTGCCCTGTCCGGATCATAGAATGCCTCAGTATCGAGGAAGTCCGCATCCACCAGAGCCGAGAAGAGCATCCGCACCCACAGCGCAAAGCCCTGCGGCCTGTCGAATCCGACGCCAGGAAGCTCGGGCCGTTCGCCGGCGAGAATGTCGTCGGGATCCCCGGCCTTTAGCGCATCTTCCAAAAGCTTTCGTTCAGCCAGCCGCTCGCGCAGCGACGCGCCAGGGGCATCACTCTTGTCCCAGTCCGGCAGGCCTGCGTGATGACCGGCGATCATGTAGGCCAGAATCCGCCCTGATTTGTCGAACCGTTCCACGGCATGGATCGCGCCGGCGGTCGAGTGGTTGCGGGGGCCGGGTGCGCCCTCGATCTCGATGTGCGCCTCCATGCCGTTGGCCTCGAAGATCATCTTCTGGAATGCGGCCGAATACTTGCCGAGATCATGCCACTTGCCGGCCAGCGCGGCCCACTCGTGGCCGAAATATCCGGCATGAACTCCCGCGCGCGCCGCAACCTTCTGCAAATGCGCCTCAAGCGCATGAATCCTTCCATTCGCATCAATATGCGCGGCATATTCCGCCATACTCAACAGTCCTCCTCTCCTCCATCATCCCCGCTGCCGGGCCATCCGAGAACGCCCCCGCAAAAACCAGAAGGGCAGCGCCGCTGGATCAGCCATCCAGAAACACCTCGAACCGCACCCGCTCCCACGGATCGTGCGAGCGCCGCAGTGCGACGATGCGCGCCGCCAGCCGCTCGTCGTGATACTGAAAGCCGGCTACCGGCGACTCCTGCACCACCACGCGTTGCCACGGCGCAGCTAGTGGCATGGTGGGCATCAGCGAGAGGGAAATCACACCCCAAAACAATGATCCAAGAAATCCACGCCTGTTCATCGCGCTCCTCTCGCCGGGAAATACCCGAAAGCGATAAAC
>CAZHOU010000229.1:0-1946 GCA_964534165.1 uncultured Zetaproteobacteria bacterium | reverse complement strand
TGGATCGCCTTTTCCAACCAGAATTGAGCCTGAAAAATGAAGAGGTCTGCCCAGCATAGGGGATGCTGGTGCAGATGGATGAAACACGGAGACGAACACTGTTAGGTGGGGTGGCCTTTCCGGTGGGATCGGTTTGCACATCGGTGCAACCGCAGGGCGGTAGGGTGATGTTTACCGAGTGCAAACCGGAAGCAATCCCCGTGGCGGAAGCCCTCCCTTCAAAACTTGGACCGGAAGATCATCCCTGCGGGCTTTTGCACATCCATCAGAATTCCAATTCGAGATTCAGCTTTACGTTCCCATCTACACTGGCGCGGGTGAGGCCGAAAAGGTATCCGGCCTCGTACTTCAAACCTCCCCGGAGGGTACCGTAGATCACCGGTCCGACGAGAATGGATTGGCGGTCGAGCGGTCGCAGGCGCCGCAGGGATCCGAACGTGGCGAAAGCCTCAAAGCCGGGCCGGAAGACCGTTGAGAGATTCCATCTGCTGCTCCACACAAAGCCGAAATCCGTGTCCTTGAGCGAAGCGCCGAAGCGCTTTTCCAGATTGAGATTGAGCGTATGCCGCCATCTAACGGTCCCCTTTTCCAGCAGCAGCCTGAGTTCGAGAGATTGGTTCGTTTTCTCGCTTGCGGCGGGAACGAGGTATTCGAGATACAATCCGGTGTCCACTCCGTGGGCATCATGTGGATAGAGTTGAAGGATGTTTTCCCACTTGAAAGCGGAATAGCGGAACTTCCTTCCCGGCTTGGCGGAGAAGATGCCGTAAATTGCGGTGTGCCAGCGGTCAGTCACGCCGTATCCGAGTTCGAACTGATGTACGCTGGTCCCGTTTTTCCCCGGATCGGCATCCACGGTTACGTCGAGTTGGTATTCGGTCGCGAACTCGCCCTCTTCCACGAGGGGGGAGTAGACCTTTTTGGCCCATGCCCCGCCGGGACAGGCGAAGGCGAAGATGCATGCGACCATCACGACCCTCCACGCCGTGGAGGCTGTTCGAGGATTCGATCTCGGTAACAGGTACCGTGGCATACTGAGAATAATTATCATTATCGAATAATTGTCAAGCTTCCGGAAAAACGGGGAGGCAGAGGCCCGAGATTGCTTGGGTCTACGGTCATCGCAAGGACGTACTTGGCAATCTTGTCAGGTGACAGGGATCAGGGTTTAGGGTTCAGGGTTCAGAAATTCCACCAATCACCAGTCACCGCCTTTATTGCCAATCGCCAATTACCGATTACCAATCACCGCCTTTAGGCCAATCACCGATCACCGCCTTCCCCGTCCTCTTTTGCCGCATGGTGGTCATGAAAAATCCGGGTTATAGTTGCGGCCTCAAAAAGGAAGAAGGTGTCCATGCCATACAAAACCGACGACCTGCGCATCCTGGAGGTGGATGAAGTGATTCCGCCCATCCAGTTGCATCGAGAGTATCCGATCAGCGAGCGCGCCGCCAAAACGACCTGGGAAACCCGCCGCGTTATTGGCCGCATCCTGCGTGCGGAGGACGATCGCCTGCTGGTTATTACCGGACCGTGCTCGATTCACAATCCCGATGCGGCGCGTGAATACGCCAAGCATTTGCAGCGCATGCGCGCGATTCTCGGCAACGACTTGTTGATCGTCATGCGCACCTACTTCGAAAAGCCGCGCACGACCGTGGGCTGGAAAGGGCTGATCAACGACCCCAACCTGGACGGTACCTTCCGGATCAACGAGGGCCTGCGTCTGGCCCGCAGGCTGCTTCTGGACATCAACGAAATGGGGGTTCCCGCCGGCACGGAATTTCTGGACCTGATCAGCCCCCAGTATGTGGCGGACCTGATCAGCTGGGGAGCGATCGGTGCCCGCACGGCGGAATCGCAGACCCACCGGGAACTGGCCAGTGGTCTTTCCTGCCCGGTCGGCTTCAAGAATTCCACCGACGGCAGCTTGAAGGCGGCCA
>CAZHOU010000228.1:0-1959 GCA_964534165.1 uncultured Zetaproteobacteria bacterium | reverse complement strand
TGATACAGGCGCAGGACGCGTGGATCTTCAAGCGGCAGATCGAGCGCGGCGGCGGCCAGCTTCTGCGCGCCGCCGCCGACGTGGGGCCGCACCGCCTCCAGGGACAGACGTAGAGGGTGGCCGCAGGCGGCCAATGCACGATTGAGATTGGCCTGGATATCGGGGAGCGAATCCACGAGCGTGCCGTCGAGATCAAAGATGAACGCCTCAATTTTTTTCATGATATATCCTTTGTATGATCGGCACTTAAATAGATTTCTTCAAGTACAACCGGATCTTTTTCCCGCTGCCGGAGGTGCTCCAGTGCCGCGTCGATCCGCTCCCTTTCCCCCACTCGCGCCAGCCTTCCCAGGGCCCAGGCCGCATGACCGCGGACCAGGGATGAGGAGTCGCCAAGCAGGTGTATCAGGACGGGAACCAGATCCTTTTTTCCTGAATTGCCGGCAGCGATGCAGGCGTTTCGTACCAGCCCCGCCCTGCCCGCCCGGCGCACCGGGGATTTACGGAAACGGTTGCGGAAGCCTTCCTCGTCCAGTTGCAGGATGCCGGCTAGCCGGGGCAGCGCATTCTCACGTCGCGGATACAAAAGGTCCACGGCCGGTGGCGTTGCATGCCGATTCCAGGGACAGATCATCTGACAGTCGTCGCAACCGAAGATGCGGTTGCCCATGAGCGGTCGCAGCCGCCGCGGGATGAAGCCGCAGTATTCGATGGTCAGATAGGAGATGCAAAGGCGGGCATCCACCACATACGGAGCCACGATCGCGCCCGTCG
The DNA here is from genome assembly GCA_964534165.1 of uncultured Zetaproteobacteria bacterium. GTDB lineage: Bacteria > Pseudomonadota > Zetaproteobacteria > Mariprofundales > Mariprofundaceae > CAZVLQ01. The sequence goes on along the minus strand of CAZHOU010000228.1, from coordinate 1,185 downwards.
GGCAGATGTCCAGGCAGGCGGTGCAGGAGCCGCAGTGGTTGCCCGAGGGTGGGTCGGGCGCGATCTCCGCCGTGGTGAAGATTTCCCCCAGGAGCAACCACGATCCGAATTGCCGGTTGATGGTCAGGGAATGCCGCCCCTGCCAGCCGAGGCCGGAGGACTCGGCGAAGGCGTGTTCGAGCACTGGCGCCGTGTCCACATACACGCGCTGCTCATGGCGGCCGAGAAGGCCGTCCAGATCACGCGCCAGGGCCTTGAGTCGCTTCTTCATCACCTCGTGGTAATCGTCACCGTGGGCGTAGGCGGCGATCACACCCCTGCCCCGCTCGCATTCGACCTCGGCCAGCGTATACGGCGGTGGCGAATGCCGCATGCCCAGTGCGATCACGGTTTTTACACCCGCAAGCATCCGATCGGGGTATTGCCGCCGCTCCATGCGCCCTTCTTCGGCCATCCAGGCCATTTGGCCGTGCATGCCCTCTCTGACCCAGTAGCGGTAGCGCATGCGGTGGCCTTCGGAAATCTCCGGGCGCGTAAATCGACACAGCTCAAAGCCGTGCATGGCGGCCATGCCCCTGATTTTATCCTTCACGACATGTCGAACCGGCCTTCCGTCCCGCCCATGTGGATGTACAAATCACGGCGTCGGACACGGGGGCATCCGTTTGTACCACCCCGCCCCGGTAGGAATTCGGGTTTTGAAAGGCCATCCAAATCAGTATGGGAGGAAAAACGAAGCCTTGTCAATCACATTGAGCAGCCACTTCAATCCCCCTTTCGGGGTAATACGGGCTTTCGGGGAGCGACTACCTTGAAAGGAGGTGTGTTGCATGTCTGGAATCCCCGTCGGAATCATCGCCAGGTTGGCCGCGCTGGCGCTGGCTTTGGGCCTTGCCGTCGGTCTGCCGCCGGTATCCATCGTCCTTGCCGGCGATCACCATGGCCAACACGCCTACGACTACGGGCTGGGACTGTTCCAGCCTCGGGACTGTTCAGCCTCGGACTGTACGGCTAACCATATTCCTGCGGCCACCACTATGCACCCTACACCTACGGCTTCGGCCATCCTTTTTCCTACAGTCCTCCTCACCACGCCCTCATGCCTACGGTTACGCCCACCCCTACTCCGCTCCCTGTTCTTCGCCTTTCTACGGCCATTACGCCTATCCCGCCCCTCCCCTACCC
>CAZHOU010000227.1:0-1963 GCA_964534165.1 uncultured Zetaproteobacteria bacterium | reverse complement strand
TTCGCGTTCGCTATCGTTTCTCCCTGCCACACGCAGTATCCCGCATGCCCGGGTGTCGCGTGCGCTAGGACAGGAGTATCAGCGACAGCCTCGATGGCCAGCCGGCGGGCGCGTCCGTAACGCTCGCCGGCCATCGAGCGCGCCGCCTCCTCCAGTGCCTGCTCGGCACTCTTCAGCGACGCCTCCGCCTCCGGGCCGCCGTCGGGAAGACGCTTGGCCATGCTGATGGCCGAACGCGCTGCCGCCATCTCCTGAACGGGCGGTGTCGTGGCGCAGGCGGCGAAAAGGAACATGACGGCAACGAAAACAGCGCGCATAACCAAGCAAGCATCGATCGATGCAGGCGGATTGTCAACGCCATGGATCGGTGAGACGGGGGCCGGTGTTGGGAATTCCGCGGTCAGGATTCAGCCACCCCAAGATGGACCAGTGCCCGGGCGGCGGCCCGCATCTCCGCCTCCTTCTTCCGTCCTCCGGTCCCCTTGCCGAGCAGCCTGCCTCCGACCCGGCACTCGGCCTCAAAGCGCTCCGCGCCGCTTCGCTCCCGCACGACGTATTGCGGCAGCCCCAGGCCCCGAGCTTGCGTGTATTCCTGCAGCCGCGTCTTGGCGTCCCGGCCGGCGGCGGTCCGCCGCAGCAGCGGCTCCCATGCCGCGACCACCAAGCCCCGGGCCGCATCCCAGCCTCCGTCCAGGAAGACGGCGCCGATCAGCGCCTCCACGGCGTCGGCGACGATGGACGGCGAGCGGATGCCGCCCTCGCGGCTTCTCTCGCCACCGCCGACGCGCACGAATTCGGACAGATGCCAGGCGGCGGCAACCTCCACCAGCCCCCGGCGACACACCAGGGATGCGCGTCTGCGGGTGAGTTCGCCCTCACCGGCACCGGGATCGCTGGAAAACAGCCATTCGGCGACCGCCAGACCCAGGACGGCGTCGCCGAGAAACTCCAGCCTCTCCATGGCACCGCCGCCTCCGAGCGAACGGTGCGTGAGCGCGTCTTCAAGCAGTTGCCGGTTTCTGAAGCGATAGCCGAGGATGCGCTCGATTGCGGAGATGTCGACCTCCGGACGGCTCACTGAATCAGGTGGCCGAGACGATCCCAACGAACGCTGCCTCTGTGGCCGTCCCACGACCACCATACGACGACGGCCCGACCGACCAGATAGGATTGCGGCACGAAGCCCCAGAAGCGCGAGTCCCTTGAATTGTTGCGGTTGTCGCCGAGCACGAAAAATTTCCCCGGCGGCACCTTCCATTCCCCGTCGCGGATGGAGAAGTCCTTGCGCAACACCAAGTGCGGATGCTGCGGCAACCGCTCCTCGTACATCGTCGAGACGTCCACCTCCCCGTCCGAGAGGAAATAGGTGTAGCGCCCCAATTTCTTCAGCGGTACCTCGACGCCGTTCACATACAGGCGGTTGTCCCGATAGAGGATGTCGTCGCCGGGCAGACCGATGACGCGCTTGATGAAATCCTTGCTGCGGTCCTCGGGGTAGTCGAAGACGACCACGTCCCCGCGTTGCGGCGGCCGTGGAAAGAATTGCAGGTCGGTGAAGGGTACGCGCAGACCGTAGGGGTAGCGCAGAACAAAGATGTAGTCGCCGATGTCCAGGGTCGGCACCATGCTCGAGGACGGGATCTTGAAAGGAGCGACGATGAAGCTGCGGATCACGATGGCGATCAGCGCCACGACCAGCAGGGACTCGATCCATTCACGCCAGGCCGATTTCTTCGCCGTCATCTATTTCCCCTCTCCCAGCTTCAGGACCGCGAGGAAGGCTTCCTGCGGCACCTGGACGTTGCCGATCGCTTTCATGCGTTTCTTTCCCGCCTTCTGCTTCTCAAGCAGCTTGCGCTTGCGCGTGATGTCGCCGCCGTAACACTTGGCCGTGACGTTCTTGCGCAGGGCCTTGACGGTTTCGCGCGCCAAGATACGACCGCCGATCGCCGCCTGCAAGGGC
>CAZHOU010000226.1:0-1977 GCA_964534165.1 uncultured Zetaproteobacteria bacterium | reverse complement strand
GACGGTAAAGAACACGTCTGTCGCAAACCCCATCGCCTCGTCTGCGTTGAGGTTTGAGACAGACGCCGCCGGCCGGCGGCGTCATGTCGTTTCCTCTTCAACGGATGACCAGGACCTGGCCGAAGCTCGGGCTGCCCGGTGTGAAGTCCAAGGCCCGGATCACCGGCACGAAGCGGTCGGTCAGGATGCGGGTCTCGGTGATGCGCCCATTGGGCTTCTCCTCGACCTCGACCTTGGCCTCCTTCTCCTTGTGGGTGTCGCCCTTGATGACGTACACCCGGCCGTCGGCGGCGCGCACCACGCCGGACACCTGGCCGGCGGCCAGGGCCAACGCCAGGTGCCAGTCCGAGAGCGCGCGCAATGGTCGGCGCAAGCCCCGCCCGGTACCGCCGAACACCAGCTCGAACCGCTCCCACAGGCCGCGGTGACGCGCCAGTTCGTCGGCGAGCTGGCGCCGGTCCATGCGCGAGTAGACGAAGGTCGCCTCACCCTGGGGCGCGGCCGGCACCACGTAGGGCGCGTAAGGCCAGCGCTCCGGCAGCACCGGGGGTGGTTCGGTGGCAACCGCCTCCAGCATCGCACGGGTCTCACTGATGCCCGTGGCGCCGGCGGTGCGTCGGCGAACGCCGAATACCACCACCTGTTTGAAGCGCTGCTCCGGCGCCTGGAACACCCGTACCTGCTCGAAGTGGGTGGCGATCCATCCCGCCAGTTCCCGGTCCAGGCTGTAGCCGGGGATGATCAGCACCAGTACGCCGCCGAAGGCGAGCCAGGGATTGGACAGGCCGTAGAACAGTTTCTCCAGCCGGGGACGGCCCTTGCCCGAGTAGCCGGCCAGCGCCGCCTTGTCCGCAACCAGGTCGCCATAGGGCGGGTTGAGCCACAGCAGGCCGAACTGGCGTCTGCCGATGATGCAGTCCTGCACGTCGCCGTGGATGCAGCGGTCCAGGATGCTCTTGGCGTGCCAGGCCCGCTCCTCGTCGTACTCCACGCCGAAGGCCTCGGTCCGGTCGGCACCCAGGTGGTGTTTGCACTCGGCCAGGGCCACGCCCTCACCGCAGCAGGGATCGAGGATGCGAAATTGCCCCGTATCCCCGGGCTGTAGAGCCGACAACACGCGACGGGTGGTCTCGGCGTCGGTCGGGAAATACCCGTTCTTGATAAAGTTGCGCGCCAGGCGCTGGAACATCAAAGCCATTGTGCTTCTCCTTTCGTTGGTGTGTTACATGGCCGGAGAAGCACACCCCCGTCGGGGAGTGTGCGCCCCGACCGGGTTGAAAGAATGTGTCCGGGTGATTACCACCCGGGGTAATTGAGAAAGAGCTCCGCGACGATCCCCGCATGGGGTTCATCCAACTTCGAGGCCAGGTCGCAGAGATTCGGATAGCCGGCACGGGCCAGCAACGACTGGCCCCACTCGGCGTTGTAGAACGAGCACATCGCAGCAAGAAACGCGGCTTCGCCGCGACTGCGTGCCATGATGGTCTCCTCGATGTAGTCCCAATCGGGCTCGAGTTGGCGCTTGTGCGTGGCAGCTTCGACCGTCGGGGACTTCACCCTGAAACAGTCCCGGCCTGCCAACAGGACGCCACGCTTCCAGGCATCGAAAAATCGCCGTTCGCGTTCACGGTAGTCGTACATGACAGCCTCCTTTGAAACCCAAACGACCGGCGTGTCGTTCGCCGGTTCGATTGGGTGATAACGGTGGTCAGAGCACGTCGCCGAGCATGCGGCGGGGCACGCGATAGCGCCTGCCGCCGTACTCGCCCGTCAACGGACGCGTTGATGTGATGACCACCCACGGTATGGTGGAACCCTTGATGCCGACTTTCTGGCCGATCTCGACCTTCCGGTTGCGGTCCCGGTGGTAGGCCCGGACCTGGTCGCGCCAGTCGGCGTTGGCGACCGGCACCATGTCCAGGTACTTCAGCGGACAGGAGTAGTAATAGGGATGCATGGATTCCTCCATGTCCTTGT
>CAZHOU010000225.1:0-2037 GCA_964534165.1 uncultured Zetaproteobacteria bacterium | reverse complement strand
GCTGCTGTGGATCGGCCTCTGAGGGCGGCGCCTTCACGTTGAAGTGGTTGACGATTTTGGGCGCCACGGGTTCCATCGGCGCCAGCGTGGCCGATGTCGTATTGCGCCACAAGGACCGCTTTGCCGTACACGCCCTGGTCGGGCATCGAAACGTGCAGCGCATGCTCGAGCTGGCGCGCAGTCTGCGCCCGGTGCGGGTGGTGATGACGGATCCGGAAGCGGTGCCCGCCTTGCGCGGGCACATCCCGGCCGGGGTGCAGGTGGATGCGGGGATGGAAGCCGCCATCGCGGCGGCCTCGGATGCGAAGGTGGACATCGTCATCGCCGCCATGGTCGGAGCCGCGGGCCTGCCGGCGGCACTGGCGGCGGTCGAGGCCGGAAAACGGGTGGGTCTGGCCAACAAGGAATGCCTGGTGACCGCGGGCCGTATCTTCATGCAGACGGCGGCGGCGCACGGGGCGGAGGTCGTGCCGGTCGATTCGGAACACGCGGCCGTGCATCAGTGCCTGGCCGGGCATGCCAGGGAATCCGTTTCGCGCATCATTCTGACGGCTTCGGGCGGGCCCTTCCGCAATCGCGATCCGAAAACCCTGGCGTCGGTGACGCCCGAAGAGGCGGTCGCTCATCCCAATTGGGACATGGGCGCCAAGATCAGCGTGGATTCGGCGACGATGATGAACAAGGCCCTGGAGCTGATCGAGGCGCGATGGCTGTTTGCCGTGCCGCCCGAAAAACTCTCGGCCCTGATCCATCCCCAGAGCATCATTCACGGCATGGTGGAATACGTCGATGGGTCCATCATGGCGCAGCTTGCCGAACCGGATATGCGCGGCCCGGTGGCCTACGCCTTGCAAATGGAACCGCGCCTGGTTTCCGGTATCCCGTTCCTGGATCTTGCCGCTCGCGGGCGTTTTGATTTCCAGCGCATCGATGAGGAACGCTTTCCTGCCATGCGTCTCGTTCGTAGGGTTTTGGGCGGCCAAGATTCCATGGCCATTGCATTCAACGCCGCCAACGAGGTGGCCAACCGGGCCTTTCTGGCGCGCAGGATTGCATTCACCGCCATCGTTCGCATCGTCGAGGAAGTCGTAGAGGCGACCGAAGATGTTTCCGTTGCCGGTTTGGATGAGGTATGGTCCCGCGACCGTGAATGCCGGCGTCTGGCAGAGGAACGGATTCAAGCCCACGGAGGATAGCTTGTTCGACACCTTGCATACCATGGCGGCCTTTATCGTTGCCATTTCCCTGTTGATCTTTGTGCACGAATTCGGGCATTTCATCGTGGCCCGCAGGCTGGGAGTCAAGGTGGAGAAGTTTTCCATTGGCTTCGGTCCGGCGCTTTTTTCCTGGCACAGTCGGGACGGAGAAGTGGAATACGTGCTGGCCGCCATCCCCCTTGGCGGCTATGTGAAAATGCTGGGCGAGAATCCCTCCGAACGGGATGACGAACATATACGAAGCTTGAGCGAGGAGGAAAGGACACGGGCTTTCGATGCGCAGCCGGTATGGAAACGCACCTGCATCGCCGTCGCCGGTCCGGGCTTCAATTTTCTGTTTGCAATCCTGGCCTATATGGCCGTGGCTTGGCTGGGGCAATGGGTTCTGCCACCCATCGTCGGCCAGGTCGTGCCCGCCTCGGTGGCGGAGAAGGCCGGACTGCGTGTTCATGACAGGATTGTGGCCGTCGACGATACGGAGATCCATTCATGGCGGCAATTGGAGGAGGCGTTGAAGGAATACGTCGGCGAGGCGGTGACGGTCCGGGTGAAGCGCGACGGCGACATCGATCGCGTACGTTTCACCGTACCCCGGTCGGCGAAAGAGCCGCTGCTCGCCGATGTCGCGGCCGAGTCGGTGGGGATCAATCCCGGCATGCATGTGCTGGTGGCCGGCATCCTTCCCGACACACCGGCCGCCCATGCCCGTCTCCACGCCGGCGCTGCAATTCTGCCAGTCGAAGGGGAACCCGTGGCCCGCACAGGTGGTTCAGTCCGCATGATCCGCCGACCCGACGGTGAAACCATCCACCTAACTGTC
>CAZHOU010000224.1:0-2052 GCA_964534165.1 uncultured Zetaproteobacteria bacterium | reverse complement strand
AAGCAGGTGGCCATCCACCTCATATGAATTTACAGCAGTATAGGGACTCAACCGTCCTCAGTCCCCAGTCCTTCTCTTTTCGTCTCACATCTCACGTCTCACATCTCGCTTTTCTTCGCGCCCTTCGCGTCTTGGCGAGAGAAATCCATCTCCCGTTATTCTACTCAGTCCTCAGCACTCAGTCCTTCTCTTTTCCCCTCGGCCCTCAGTCCCTCTCTTTTCGTCTCCCATCTCACATCTCACGTTTTCCGCTCAGTCCTCAGCACTCAGTCCTCAGTCCCTAGTCCTCAGTCCTTCTCTTTCCCCTCAGTCCTTCTCTTTTCGTCTCTCATCCGGCGGGAGTAGCCAGTACCCATGCCTGTCGCTACACTGCCGGCCCGATGACCACGCTCACCCCCGAACAACGTCGAATCCGCAATTTCTCCATCATCGCCCACATCGATCACGGCAAATCCACATTGGCGGACCGCCTGATCGAGATCACCGGTGCGCTCAGTCAGCGCGAGATGAAAAAACAGGTACTGGACTCGATGGATCTGGAACAGGAACGCGGCATCACGATCAAGGCGCAAACCGCCAGCCTCCGCTACCGTGCCGCCAACGGCGAAACCTATGTGCTGAACCTGATCGACACCCCGGGGCATGTCGATTTCACCTACGAGGTGTCGCGTTCGCTGCAAGCCTGCGAGGGGGCACTCCTGGTCGTGGACGCAAGCCAGGGCGTTGAGGCGCAGACGCTGGCCAACGTCTATCTGGCGCTGGAGAACGACCTCGAAATCATCCCGGTGATCAACAAGATCGATCTGCCGTCGGCCGATGTCGAGGGAGTGCGGCGCCAGATCGAGGAGGTGATCGGCCTCGACGCCCGCGAGGCCGTGGCCGTTTCGGCCAAGACGGGGCAGGGCGTGCAAGAGGTGCTCGAAGCCATCGTGCGGCGCATCCCGCCGCCCGCGGGCGATCCCCAGGGGCGGCTGAAAGCCCTGGTCGTGGATTCCTGGTTCGACGCCTATGTCGGCGCCGTGGCCCTGGTGCGCGTCTTCGACGGCGTGTTGCGCCGCGGCGAACGTGTGCGGCTCATGTCCACGGGCAAGGTCTGCGAGGTGCAGGAATTGGGCATTTTTCTGCCGCAGCCGCAGGCCTGCGATACCCTGCATGCGGGCGAGGTCGGCTACTTCGTCGGTGGCATCAAGCAATTGCGCGATCTCAAGGTCGGCGACACCGTCACTCACGAGCGCCACGGTGCCGACTCGCCCCTGCCGGGCTTCCGCGAGCCGAAGCCGATGGTTTTTGCCGGTGTCTACCCGGTGGATTCCGGTGATTACGCCGAGTTGCGCGATTCGCTCGAACGCCTGCACCTGAACGATCCTGCTTTCACCTTCGAGCCCGAAAACTCATCCGCCCTGGGGCTGGGCTTCCGCTGCGGCTTTCTCGGCATGCTGCACATGGAAATCGTGCAGGAGAGGCTTGAGCGCGAATACGGCCTCGATCTGATCACCACGGCGCCGTCCGTCGTCTACCGCCTGACGATGACCGACGGCACGGTACGTGAGATCTCCAATCCCAGCGAGTTTCCCGAGCCGTCGCGTATCCAGAAAATCGAGGAGCCGGTGGTGACGGCGAACATCTTCACCCCCGGCGAATACGTCGGGGCGATCATCAAGCTGTGCCAGGATCGCAGGGGCGTGCAGGAGGGCATGAAATTCATCTCCGAAGGGCGCGTGTTGCTCACCTACAGGCTGCCGCTGGCCGAGATGGTGATCGATTTCTACGACCGCCTCAAATCCGTCTCCAGGGGCTACGCCTCGATGGATTACGAACTGGCCGGTTTCGTGCCCGAAGATGTGGTGAAGCTGGACATCCTGGTGCATGGGGAGGCGGTGGACGCCTTGAGCATGATCGTGCATCGCTCGGTGGCCGACAGCCGTGGCCGGGCACTGGTGCTCAAACTCAGGAGCCTGATTCCGCGGCAGCACTTCGACGTGCCCTTGCAGGCGGCCTTCGGCGGCCGTAGCTTGGCGCGGCAACGCGTCAGGGCCCTGCACACGCACACCA
>CAZHOU010000223.1:0-2083 GCA_964534165.1 uncultured Zetaproteobacteria bacterium | reverse complement strand
TTCATCGGCCAAACCTCTCAAAAGTTTTGGCCTCCGACAAACCCGGGGCGGTTCATTGTGTGCAGAATTCGCATGTTGTTCACCTCCATAGCCCGGATTTTTCATGCGATCGCGGATGGATGGCGCCGAAATCGTTGATTGGTGATTCGTGATTGGTAATCGGGAAATCCTTCAATCACCAATTTCCAATCACCATTCACCTCGGCCTCCGTCCTCGCTTGCCGGCCCGCGCAAACAAGAAAGGCGCCGCGAAATGCAAGGTGTCAGACTGCAAAAGGCCATCCATTCCGATCCAATCCCTTCAAGTTCCTCGATTTTTCCGATTCCGGCGCATGGTCATCATGAAAATCCAGGGCAAGTTCGTCCCGGAAAGCGGGGACGGTTCCGCTTCTTTTCCATACTGGCCGGGGCCGGAAAAAAGTAAACCGCCCCGGTTTTCCCACAGGGATTCCTTGCGTTTGCGGCGGCTGGCGGCCATAACTTGCCTATGGGTTGTGCCTTGTGTCTGTACGTCGGGGAGGAATTGGGCCGCTATGCCTTCGGCCGCGACCACCCCTTCGGGCCGCTCAGGCTGCCCGCCTTCGTGCGAGCGGCCACGGAGCGCGGGCTTCTTGCGCGCGCCTGCCTGTGCGCGCCGGTGCAGGCGGAGCAAGCCGACATCGAGCGCTTCCATACGTCGGCCTACGTCCGCCGTGTCAGGGCCATGTCGGTTGCAGGAAAAGGGCTTCTGGACGCGGGCGATACACCCGCTTTCCCCGGCGTCTACGAGGCGGCGGCGACGGTGGCCGGAAGCGTCCTGGACGCCGCCCGGCGCATCCTGCGCGGCGATTGCCGCCGCGCCTTCGTCCCCATCGCCGGCCTGCATCACGCAAAACGCGATGCGGCGGCGGGATTTTGCGTCTTCAACGATTGCGGCATCGCCATCGCCGCCTTGCTTGCGCAAGGGATCGAGCCGGTCGCCTACGTCGATATCGACGCCCATCACGGCGACGGAGTGTATGACGGCTTCAAGGCGGATCCGCGGGTGATCATCGCCGACATCCACGAAGACGGGCGCTTCCTCTATCCGGGCTCCGGCTCCGCCTCCGAGACCGGGACCGGCCCGGGAAGGGGCCGCAAGCTGAACATTCCGCTGCCCCCGGGCGCTGCCGATGCCGACTTCTTCCATGCCTGGGAAAGGGCGGAGGCCTTCGTCCGCGCTCACGCCCCGCGATTCATCCTGTTTCAATGCGGCGCCGATTCCCTGGCCGGCGACCCGATCACCGATCTTGCCTATTCCGAAGCGGCGCACCGACACGCGGCAGCGCGGCTGTGCGCGTTGGCGGATGCGACCTGCGCCAGCCGCCTGCTTGCGCTCGGCGGTGGCGGTTACCGGCTCGACAATCTGGCCGCCGCCTGGTGTGCCGTTCTCGAAGCCATGCTCAATGCACCCGCGGCGCAAGACTCCGGGGAGGTTTCGGGCTAGCCTGCGCAAGCGAAGATTCCCGGAACGGTGACAGAGGGAGGAAGGAGCAAAGACATGGAATTGGCCATGATCGGGTTGGGCCGCATGGGCGGCAACATGACGAGGAGACTTTCGCGCGGCGGCCACCGCCTGGTGGTTTACGATGTGAATTCCGCCGCCTCCCGGGAGCTTTCTCGGGAGCTGGATACGGTGACCCCCGCCGCCTCGTACGAGGAGTTGCTCCGCCTTCTCGATCCCCCGCGCACCCTGTGGATGATGCTGCCGCATCCATTCGTGGACGATACGATCGCCGCCCTGCTGCAGGCGGGGCTTACACCGGGCGATCTTCTCGTGGACGGCGGCAACTCCAACTACAAGGACAGCATGCGCCGCGGCAAGGAACTGGCCGGGAAGGGGATCTTCTTTGTCGATTGTGGCACCTCCGGGGGTGTCTGGGGGCTTGAGAACGGCTATTCCCTGATGCTTGGGGGGGAGGAGCAGGCCGTCTCCCGCCTGCAACCGGCGCTCATCACCCTGGCAGCGAATGAAGGCCGCGGCTGGGGACGGGTGGGAGGCATCGGTGCCGGCCATTTCGTCAAGATGGTCCACAACGGCATCGAGTACGGCATGATGCAGGCC
>CAZHOU010000222.1:0-2140 GCA_964534165.1 uncultured Zetaproteobacteria bacterium | reverse complement strand
AAAAAAAACACGAAACAGTGCCCTGACACGAAACACCATCCCTGGTAAAAACGACCTATTTAACGCATACAATACCAAACCGGATGCAAATGGAAATATCACCGTTACCTTCAGTGTTGAGGATCCGAAAGACGGCACCTACTGGATGCCGGTAAATGCTGGTGAGCCTTATTACTTTGTGGTTCGCTATTACAAACCTGATGTAGACAACCTTCCGCCGAAGGCTTGCAAATGAATGACTAAAACACATAACCAGGCTAATTCAGCCGACGCGAAAAGCCGCGCGGCTGATTAGCGTCGTTATACGGTTCTGGAACCACACCATGCCATTGGCGCTTTACCAACAGCTGAGGCAGACTCATGCGCGGAGGTAAGGCAATGACAGGAAACACGGGAAACGGTGGCGGGCGGCGCGGGAGCCGATGGAGGGTGACGGCCTGGGCCGCCGCGGCACTCATGCTGCTGCTGCCCTTGTTCGCGATGCAGGTCACCGATCAAGTCGTTTGGGATGTGGCCGATTTCGCTATTTTCGGCGCCCTCCTGGTCGGCGTTGGTGTCACGTATGAGCTAGTAGCGAGAAAAACGGGCAATACCGCGTACCGATCTGCCGTCGGCGTTGCGCTCGGTGCGGCATTCCTCCTCGTATGGGTGAACAGTGCTGTAGGGGTCATTGGGACTGAGCACGACGACGCGAACTTGATGTATGGCGGGGTGCTCGCCGTCGGAATCATCGGTGCCATCATCGCGCGCTTCCAACCCCGTGGCATGGCACGCGCGTTGTTCGCTACGGCGCTCGCTCAGGCGTTGGTGGCTGTGATCGCGCTGATCGCCGGATTGGGCTCCACGGGGCCGACCTGGCCGGCGGATATCTTGATATTGACTGGGTTCTTCACCGCGCTGTGGCTCATATCGGCCTGGCTGTTTCGGAAAGCGGCGCGGTAGCAGCCTCACGCAGGCGCATATTTGATCGCCGTGGGTGAATCCTGCTCCGCTCTGGAGCCAGGCCACCAATACGACATGGGGTCTGAGGAGGAGAGGCTCGAAATCGTCGAGCCTCCTGACGCTGTGGGGAGGTGGCGGCAGGGTTAGGGGAGCGAGCGCTCCACGAGCCGGCAGGAGGCGGCGGAGGCTCCGCCGCAGGGATGGTGGGAAGGCCGTGTGACGGGACTCGTGAATGCTGATCCGGCGTCCGGGCCGGTCGTGCCGCAACCAGGTGAAGGGACCCTGGACCCCTGTATCGTCACATTGTAGTATACCGCCCCAAGAGTTTCGGGCGTCTCACGAAACAGGTGGGATCGGGCGCGTTGTTCGCGCCATGGGGCGCTCGGAAGGATGGAGGTTACGATGAGATCCCTTCCCAAGAACGTGGCATTCCGGGTGGTGTTGACCGTGGCAATGATGGCCGCAGCGGGTGCGTGGGCGCAATCCCCCGCACCGAACCCGGCGGAATCGCCCGAGAATGCGGTTCCGGCAGATCGGGCGGTCGCGGCGCTCAGAAGCTCACCACTGGAACGGCAACCGGAGGCCTTCGGTGGCGGCACCCAGTGGACCTATTACCAGGCGTCCGAGTTCATCCCGTGGGGCGGGCAGACCTTGCCGGACTACCTGGGCAACGGGTATGTCACGCCGCACGATGACGGTACGACCACAAACCCCGATTACTGGGTCCAGCTGCACCTGCCGAACGGCGCCCTGATCACCACGCTCTACGCCAACGTGTACGACAACTCTTCCGACGCCAGCTGGGTCATGTGGCTTGACGTGTACGAGCACGACGGAACGCCAACGTTCACCGACATTGCCTCGTTCTCTTCGGGGGATGCACCGGGCTACGCCAGGATCATGCTCAGCGTCCCCTCCGACTTCACGTTCCGGGAGTGGGCTGACCTCGACGGAGACAGCACCGCCGGCGACATCGCGTACTCGGTTCACCTCAACACCACGGGCACGCACGCCGATGTCCTCGGTCTGGCTTTTGGGGGTGTCGCCGTCGGCTGGCACCGCACCACCCCCCCCGCTCCGGCCGTGGCCACCCTCGGTGCCGTGCCCCCCCGCCACTGGGCCCTCCAGTTCGTGGAGGCCGCGGGTGCTTCCGGGCCGTCTCTACCGACGCTCTCACCTCCCCCTCGGCCTGCGGTTG
>CAZHOU010000221.1:0-2218 GCA_964534165.1 uncultured Zetaproteobacteria bacterium | reverse complement strand
TCCGCGATCGCATGAAGTATTCGGGTTAAACCATGGAGGCCGAGGAAAACGGGAATGAACTACCGCATCAAGAAGAAAAAAAACTTGTACCGGGGTTTCTTCCGCCTGGACGCCTTCACGGTGGAGCACGACCGCTTCGACGGCGGCCGCATGACTGTCGTGCGCGAACACTTGGAGCGCGGGGACGCGGTGGCTGTGTTGCTCTACGATCGCTCCCGGGACTCGGTTTTGCTCATCGAGCAATTCCGTATCGGTCCGGCGGTGCGCGGCGAGGATCCCTGGCTCATGGAGATCGTGGCCGGCATGGTGGATCCCGGCGAGGATGCGGAAACCTGCGCCCGGCGCGAATGCATCGAGGAAGCGGGTTATGAGCCGAAGGAACTTGCACCCATCGCCTGCTACTATTCCACGCCCGGCGGCTCCTCCGAGCGCATTCATCTCTTCATGGCCGAGGTGGATGCGGATGAGAGTTGCGGCAGCGGCGGCGGCATGGCGGCCGAGCACGAGGATATCCGCTGCCGCTGGGTAGATCGGCGGCAGGCCCTGCAATGGGTGCATGAGGGGCGCATCAAATCGGCGCCGCCGATGCTGGCGCTGCTGCTGGCTTTCGGTGACCAACGGGTTGGCCCATAGCTTGACAAGGAAGGTGGTGTTCGGGCTGCTGCCGGCGATCCTGCTGCCGCTGGCGGCCATGGCGGCCACGAGTTCGATGTTCGATCTCGGGATCGGCTACCGAAACGACCAACTGAACTGGAACATCGCCTCCGACCTTTCCGGCACGAAGACTCCGAACATTCTGTCCGAACTGACCTGGGACAACCTCGGGATCATCCAGATCGATGGCGGTGTGCATGCGGAAATGAACCGCATCGTGCTCGAGATCGACGCCGATTTCGGGTGGATCGCAAGCGGTGATAATCAGGACTCCGACTTCAACGGCAACAACCGTACGCTGGAATTCTCGCGTTCCAACAACGATGCCGGCAGCGGCCATGTGTGGGACGCATCCTTCTCCCTCGGCTACCGCCTCGGAGATCGTCTTTTCTTCACGCCCTCGGCCGGCTGGGCCATCCACAGGCAGAATCTGCGGATTCGGAACGGCGTGCAGACCATCCCGGCCAGCGGCCCCTTTCCCGGCCTCGCCAGCAGCTACGATGCCCAATGGACGGCACCTTGGGTCGGCTTCGCTTCAGGAATGAAATGGAACGGCGGTACCCGTATCCGGGTGGGTTTCGCCTACAATTTCACCACCTACAGCGCCGAGGCGAACTGGAACCTGCGCACGGACCTGGCCCATCCCGTGAGTTTCCGGCACGACGCCAACGGCTACGGTATCGATGTCGACGCGGAAGTATCGCAGAGACTGTCGAAAGCCTGGTCGCTGGATGCCCGATTCCAATATCGGAAATACAAGGCAACAAACGGAACGGACACGACGTTTCTGGCCGCCGGAGGCGCTTCCGCGACACGCTTAAACGAGGTCAACTGAGAATCATTCTCGGGACGGATCGGCACAAGCTACAATTTTTAGTCTGGGGAGCCACTTACAAAATTCGTTCGCGGCGATCGGCTTCCCCACTTCGGCCCATTCTCGAGCTGGAATTTCGGCCCATGGAACCACCATGCACCTCATTCCATCCCGAAAATGGACTCAAAGTGGGATGGCCGCTCATCCACCCAGAATTTTGCAAGTGGCTCTGGGTTTTTCATCCAGGGCCGGCCCCGCATTGCAGTCCGATTCCCTCGAACCCGCGGAAAGGGGATGTTACTCGAAATTCCGCCGCCAGTGATCCAGCTCCGGCGCCGGCATGGGGCGGCCGCCGCGGTAGTATCCCTGGGCCATATCGCAACCGAGCGTCAACAACTGATGCCACGTGGCCTCATCCTCCACGCCCTCGGCCACGGCCCTGAGCTTCATACCGCGCGCCAGCAGAATCGTGTTCGCCACGATGGCGGCGCTCTTCTCATCCACCTTCATGCGGCCGACGAAGGTCTGGTCGATCTTTAGTTCCGCCACCGGAAGGTCATGCAGGTAGGCGAGCGAGGAATAACCGGTGCCGAAATCGTCGATCGAAATGCGCACGCCAATCTCGTGCAGCCTACGCAGGCTGTTCATGGCCTGTTCCGGATCGTGCATCAAGGCGCTTTCGGTCACCTCGATGGTCAGCATGCCTGGAGAGATGCCCGCTGCCTCGCCGGTCTTTCGGACCATCGCCTC
>CAZHOU010000220.1:0-2223 GCA_964534165.1 uncultured Zetaproteobacteria bacterium | reverse complement strand
ATCAACCCTCTGAGTGCATCGCTGGCAACAGCGCTGCAAGCCGCCGCCGGGGGCCTGGACATGGCGCAGGCCATGCTGTTGGATACCATGGCGCGCACCACCGATGCGCACCTGCGCGCATTTCTGCAGGAGCAGTTGCAGCGGGTGGAAACCGAAGCCGTCTTGCGACGTCTGGAACACGAACTCAAGCACCTGCGCCGGCGCGAGCGGATCAACTCGGTGGCCGATATGCGTCGATTTGGCCTGCATTGGCCGGCCATCTTGCCGGACGGAGGGCATCTGGTCATGGATCGGACGGGACGGCTGTTCAGCTCCGCCTCCCCCCGGCGCTTGGCGCTGGCTGTGCCGCGGCATCGCCCGTGAGCACCCTTTTTTCCGTCGCCAACCTGTGCGTGGATGCATTGGTGGGTCACCTGTGGCACCGCCATAGGAAGCGCCTGCTGCACGGGGTGGCTTTCGCCCTGAAGGCGGGCGAGACGATCGCCTACCTGGGCCCGAACGGCGCCGGCAAGACCACGACATTTCGCGCCCTCTGCGGCCTTTCACGATGGACGCAAGCCGATCTCCGGTGGCGGGGCAAGCCGGTCACCGCGAATGAGATGCGCCGGTACATCGGCTTCCTGCCGGAAGAAGCCTACCTGCCACCGCAGCTCACCGCCCGTGAATTTCTCACAGGCTTGGGGAGATTGTCCGGCTTGAGGGGGAGGGAGCTGACCGCCCGGATCCGCTCATGGGGTGAACGGCTCGGGTTTGCTGCGATCCTGGATCGACCCTTGCGTTCGTGCTCGAAAGGCCAGCGCCAGCGTATCCTCCTCGCCCAGGCCCTGATCAGGGAACCGCCGCTCCTGTTTCTGGATGAACCGATGAGCGGGCTCGACCCCTTGGGGCGAAAATGTGTGCAGGATGTTCTGATGCGTGCGTGCCGACAGGGCACAGCCATTCTCTTCTCCAGCCACATCCTGGCCGACGCGGAGCACCTGTGCCGCCGGGTTGTCGCCCTGGATGCCGGACACGTGATCTTCGATGGCCGTATTGAAGAACTGCTGTCGGCTTCAAAGGAATGGTACATTCAATTGCGGGCCTCCATGACGCCACTGAAGAAATTGCAGGGAGTCCGCATCGAGCGGGAGATCGACGGCAGTCTGATGCTGCGGGGCCAAGAAAGTTCCGCACCGTTGCAACGGGTGCTTAAGAACATCGTGCACTCGCCGGATGTCGAAATCATCCACGTGGCGAGAGAACGGCCGCGGCTGGAGGACGCTTTCATCCATTTGCTCGGAAAGGCGCGTGGGCATGGGGACTGATCTTTGGGCCGGCGCCCGCCTGACCGCTGCTGAAATCCGCCGCAACCGCGGTCTGCAGGCTATGCTGCTCGCGGAGTTGTGCATCCTCGCCACCGCCGTGCCACTGGCGGCGGTGACGATGGGGCCGACGGTGAATTTCGTGATGGATTTCGGGTGGCTGTCCATCTCCGTCCTGGGCAGTCTCGCGGCACTCGTCACGGTGATTCAGCTCATGTATCGGGACACCGAACAACGGGGAATCTATGTGTTGCTGCCGCACATGCATGGAAGAGTGCGTTATGTTCTCTTCAGGTTTCTCGGTCTCATCCTGTCCTTGAGCATGGCCATGATCCTGATGGAGCTGATGCTAGCGGCGACCGTCGCTTTCCTGGGCTGGGACAAATAGAACGCCTTTTTGCAGGCCAGCACCGCCGTGCTGTTGCAAGTCTGGATCGCTGCGGCGCTGGCGATGCTGTGCGGCCAGGCCTCCAGCATGTTTTTGGGCCTGTTCCTGGGTCTGAGCATCCTCCTTGCCGGCCATTTCAGCCCGATCATCAAGGAG
The DNA here is from genome assembly GCA_964534165.1 of uncultured Zetaproteobacteria bacterium. Taxonomy (GTDB): domain Bacteria; phylum Pseudomonadota; class Zetaproteobacteria; order Mariprofundales; family Mariprofundaceae; genus CAZVLQ01. The sequence continues at coordinate 378 of CAZHOU010000220.1, read as the reverse complement.
TTCGGTGAGTCCGTCGGCGGGTTCATGGAACCTCTGACGGCCGCCGTCTATGATTTTCTGCCGAATTTCCAGATCCTCGATCTGAGCGAGCGCATCCTGGACCTCCCCCCTCTCCCCGCGCTGGATTTTGCGCAGGTGCTCATCTACGGCGCAACCGAAACGGCCTTGCTGGTAACGCTTTCCTGCCTATTGTTCCTGTTCAGGGATCTCTAACCTGGATTTTCATGGCGATCATGCGCCGGGATTTGAAGTTCCGAGGGCCGGGGGGCGAGGGCTGAAATCGCGGCCTGGAGGCCGCTTTTACGGGAGGTGATTGGTGACTGGTGAATCGTGATTGGTGTTCCTCCAATCACCAATTACGGATCACCAATCACCGGA
>CAZHOU010000219.1:0-2231 GCA_964534165.1 uncultured Zetaproteobacteria bacterium | reverse complement strand
AGGCGGTTGCCGAACGCAAGCGTAAACTCGTCTCCGCGCTGGCCGAGATTCGGAGAAAGATGGAAGGTCTGATGGCCGAGAATCAGCGTCTGCGGGAGGTGGTACGGCTGGCCGAGACCGAATTGCGCAACCGTCGCGATCAGGTGCAGAAGCTCGAGAACGAGCTGAGGGAATCGAGGCAAAAGCGGGAGGAGGCAAAGGACCGGGTGCTGCATGCGATGGAGCAGGTGGACCAAATGATCGCACGAACACGAGAGGGCGGACATTGAGCCATTCGGTGGAGATCAAACTGATGGGACGCACCTATTCCATCCGAACCGAGGATGCGCCGGAAAGGGTCAAGGCCGCGGCACAATTGTTGCAGGAGCATGTGGATGAATTGCGGCGGCTGGGGACAACCGTGGCTTCCGATCGCCTGTTGGCGCTCGCGGCCCTGAACTTGGCCGGGAAATTGCTCCAGAAAGAGGAAGAGCAGGCGCGGGAGATGGGCGCCTTGTTATCCGAACTGGATGATGTAGTCTTACAGGCACAGAGTTTGGCAGAAGCGCCCCTGCGCTGAGCGTGAGGCAACTTACTGCCCGAGCCGATAGCTGCTGAACAGGGAGCTTTCCTATCCTGGCCGTGTGCATCCCGGCTCGTTTCCGGGAAGCCTGACGCCAGGGTGCGGCGCCCACTTCGATGGAAGGGTTCGGCGGATTTTCGCCATAGCGGCAGTGCGGGGGCGCCCCTCTTTGCATACACGGGGAAGATTCGGATTGCGCACGGATCAAGGCATAAACGCGGACTTGGCGGACGATGCGCAACGTATCACCCACCTTTCCGTCGAAGAATCAAAGACTGCATGAATCTCAAGCAACATTACAGACGGCAGGCGCTCCGGCGCCGGCGGGCCCTGTCACCACAGGCACGGGCCGAGGCTTCGATCCGCATTCAGGAACAGCTGCAGCAACAGCTCGCCCGCTTCCGAAAGGAGGTGAAATCGGTGCTCATCTACCGTGCCATGGAGGACGAGGTGGCCACCGACATGATCCTGTCGCTGCGGCGATGGGCGATCTTTGCACCGGTTGCGGACCGTCACGGACGTATGCAATGGCGCCATGTCGGATCGGATTGCCGCTGGCGGCGGGGAAAATTCGGTATCGAGGAGCCTCTTGACGGCCGCCTGTGGGAACCGTCGCAGGGGCCGGCCGTTCTCGTCTGTCCCCTCGTCGCCTTCGACCGTGCGGGGAACCGTCTGGGTCAGGGTTTCGGCTACTTCGATCGCTGGCTGGCTGGGCACGCACAGGCCGTGGCCGTGCGCATCGGCCTGGGGTTCTCCTGCCAGGAGGTGCCGCGGATCCCGGTTGAGGCCCATGATGTGCCGCTTGATTGCATCATCACCGAACGCGAGGTCATCGCATGCCGGAGATCCTGAACATTCTCGCCATCGGGGATATCGTCGGCAGGGCCGGCCGACGGGCACTGAAGGAGCATCTGCCGCGCCTGATCGATATGCACAACATTGATTTCACCGTGGCCAACGGGGAAAACCTGGCGGCCGGCTTCGGCCTGACGCCGAAGACGGCCGAAGAGATGTTCGCCATCGGCGTGGATGTGCTGACCAACGGCAACCATTGCTGGGACCAACGCCAGATCATCCCTTGCTTCGATGAAGACGAGCGCCTGATCCGCCCCTGCAATTTCACTCCCGCGGCACCGGGGCGAGGCTGGACGGTGCGAGAGACGCCGGGAGGCCATCGCATTGCCGTCGTCAACCTCATCGGCCAGGTGTTCATGGGGCCGTGGGATTGCCCCTTTGCCGCGGCGGATCGTGCCCTGGCCGAGTTGCCCGAGAATGTCGCCGCCGTGCTGGTGGATTTCCATGCCGAGGCGACGAGCGAGAAGATGGGCATGGGCTGGTATCTCGACGGCCGCGCCTCGTTCGTGTTCGGCACTCACACCCATGTTCCCACCTGCGATGAGACGATCCGACCGCAGGGTTGCGCCTACCAGACCGACCTGGGAATGGTCGGCTCCTACCAGTCCGTGATCGGCATGCAGGTGGAGGGGGCGCTCAGACGCCTCGTGCAGCGGCTGCCGCAGCGCTTCCAGGCCGTCGAGCGCGGCGCGGACATCCATGCCACGCTGGTGCGGGTGGATTCAAAAAACCGCAGGGCGGTGGACATTCGCCGCCTGCACATCCCCGCCGGAGGCGGAAGCTAGGCCGCCGGAGGCGGAAGCTAGGCCGCCGG
>CAZHOU010000218.1:0-2264 GCA_964534165.1 uncultured Zetaproteobacteria bacterium | reverse complement strand
GTGTAAAGGCGTACACCTCCTTGCCTTCCTGCACGGCCAACTGACACAGCAGATGGGCCGCGGCCCCGAAGCCGTAGAGCCCGAGACGGTTGCCTTCCCCTGCCAGGCGGTAGGCGCGATAGCCGATCAGGCCAGCGCACAAAAGCGGCGCCGCTTCCTCGTCTTTGTAAACGTCGGGGATGGGAAAACAGTAACGGGGGTCGGCCAGCGTGTATTCGGCATAACCGCCGTCGATGTGGAAACCGGTGAAACGGGCGTGGTCGCAAAGATTCTCCCGTCCGCTGCGGCAGAATCTGCATTCCCCGCAGCTCCATCCCAGCCAGGGCACGCCCACGCGCGCCCCGATGGCGACGCCGGTGACATCCTTGCCGAGTTCGACCACTTCACCGACGATCTCGTGCCCGAGAATCAGCGGCAGGCGCGGCGACGGCAGTTCTCCGTCGCAGATGTGCAAATCGGTGCGGCAGACGCCGCAGGCGTGAACGCGGATCAGAACCTGTCCGGCCGCGGGATGAGGACGCGGACGGGTGCGTGCTGCAAGCGGCTTGCCCACCGCCTCCAGCACCATGGCCCGCATCTCGTCTTTTTTCATGCCAAGGCGTTGACCTTGGCCGCCATGATGAAATCGTTTTCATGCAGGCCGCCGATCTTGTGCGTATAGAAAACGACGGTGCAATACCCCCAGCTGTAGGTCAGCACCGGATGATGGCCTTCACTCTCGGCCAGTTCGCCCACCTTGCGCGCGAATTCCTGCGCCGAAGCGAAATCCGGGAATTTGAATGTGCGCTGAAGTCGCGTACCGTCTTCGTTGAGTTCCCAGGAAGGAACGTGCGGGAGAAGAGCCCGGGCGGCCTCCAATGTCAGCGGAGGTACGCCGCCTTGGCAGGGAACGCATTTTTTGTCCTTCAATCCTTTCATCACCACCTCCTGTCGCTGCATCGAGAGTATAGCATGCCCGGCACTTCGCATGGCCTCTCTTGCATTCCCATTCCTCGATCCCCATAAGAAAAACAACATCCCTTCCGCAACAGGAGCGCATATGGATCCAAACCGCATGACACAAAAGGTTCGCGAGGCACTCACGGGTGCGCAGACGCTGGCGGCGCGGTTGCATCACCAGCAGGTGGATGGTGAGCACCTGCTGGCCGAGCTGCTGGCGCAGGAAGATGGCCTCGCTCCGCGCTTGCTCGAACGCCTGGATGTACCGCTTCCCGGGATCAAGGCCAAGGTCCAGGAAGCGTTGTCCAAGCGACCTCGGGTCACCGGCCAGGCGGCGGAGGGCATCTACATCACCCAGCGCCTGAATCAATTGTTCGCCCGCGCCGAGGAGGAAGCGGAAAAACTCAAAGACGAATACATCTCCGTCGAGCATCTGCTTCTGGCCATGATTGCCGAAGGGGCGCAAAGCGATGCCGGCCGTATCCTGCGCGACTTCGGCGTGACGCGGGAAAAATTTCTTCAGGCCCTGGAAGACGTGCGCGGGCATCAGCGCGTAACCACGGATGCCCCCGAGGCCACCTACGAAGCCCTGAAGAAGTACGGCGTGGATTTGGTGGCCATGGCGGCCGGCGGCAAGCTCGATCCCGTCATCGGCCGTGACACCGAGATTCGCAGTGTCATTCGCATTCTGTCGCGCAAGACGAAAAACAACCCGGTTCTGATCGGTGAACCGGGTGTCGGCAAAACGGCGATCGTCGAAGGCCTGGCGCAGCGTATTCTCAAGGGGGATGTCCCGGAAGGGCTCAAGAATCACACGATCTTCGCATTGGACATGACGGCCTTGATGGCCGGAGCGAAATACCGGGGGGAGTTCGAGGAACGCTTGAAGGCGGTGCTCAAGGAAATCAAGGAGTCCGAGGGGCGGATCATTCTGTTCATCGACGAATTGCACACCATCGTCGGTGCCGGACGCACGGAAGGATCCACCGATGCCGGCAACATGCTCAAGCCGATGCTGGCACGGGGGGAGTTGCATTGCATCGGTGCCACGACCCTGGATGAGTACCGGCAGCATATCGAAAAGGATGCGGCGCTGGAGCGCCGCTTTCAGCCGGTGATGGTCGAGGCCCCGAGCGTGGAGGATACGATTTCCATCCTGCGGGGTCTGAAGGAACGCTTCGAGGTGCATCACGGCGTGCGCATTCAGGACGCGGCGCTGGTGGCCGCGGCCACGCTATCGGACCGCTACATCTCCGATCGTTTCCTGCCCGACAAGGCCATCGATCTGGTGGACGAGGCCTGTGCCATGATCCGCACGGAGATCG
>CAZHOU010000217.1:0-2306 GCA_964534165.1 uncultured Zetaproteobacteria bacterium | reverse complement strand
TCGGCGGCGGAGGCCGACAACATGATCAAGATCATTTCCAATCCGCGCGTGGTGACGACCAACTACAAGACGGCCACGATCAACCAGGGCAAGGACATTCCATTTCAGACCTCGAGTGCCAATACTGGTACCAACATCCAGTTCCGGCAGGCGAATCTTGGGCTCGAGGTGACGCCGCAAATCACGGCCGACGACCGCGTTCTTCTGCACGTGGTGGTGACCAAGGACAGCCCCACGAGTTCTTCGGTGGCCGGAAATCCCATCCTGGACACCAAGAAGATCGACACCGACATCTTCATGAACGACGGCGAGACCATCGTCATCGGCGGCATCTACACCCGCGACCGCGAAAAGAACGTGAACGGCGTGCCGGGGCTGATGCGCATCCCGATTCTCGGTTGGCTGTTCAAGAAGAAACAGCACATCGACAAGAAGAGTGAACTGCTGATCTTCATCACTCCCAAGATTCTCGAACCGGGTCTGCAAAAGACAGGGCTTGTCGGGAGGGGCTGAGGATCTTGCGATCGTCCGTCCTGAGTGGGGGGCGAAGTCCGGCCCGTGTCTATCGCGTGGAACTCGGTCACCGTTCCTACGATATTCACATCGAATCGGATGGACTACGGCACCTCGGTGCCGCCATGCGGCGCTTGTTTCGGCAGCAAAGCCGCTGCCTTGTGGTCAGCAACGTGGTGGTGGCGCCGCTGTATCTGGGGTCGGTGAAGCAAGGCCTGGAAGAATCGGGCTGGAAGGTCGCCGAATGCATTCTCCCGGACGGCGAGCGCTACAAGACCCTGGCCACGTGGAAGAAGATCCTGGATACGTTGATGCGGGTGCACCTGTCCCGGGACGAGCCGCTCGTCGCCCTGGGCGGGGGTGTCATCGGCGACATGGCCGGGTTTGCCGCTGCCTGCTATAGACGTGGCATACCCTGTGTGCAGGTGCCCACCACCCTGCTGGCGCAGGTGGATTCCAGTGTCGGCGGCAAGACCGGAATCAACCATCCGCTGGGGAAAAACATGATCGGGGCCCTTCATCAGCCACGATTGGTGTGGATCGATCCCTGTGTTCTGCGCACCCTGGACAGGCGGCAGTTGCTCGCCGGCGTCGCCGAAGTGATCAAGTATGGGTTGATCCGTGACGCCGATTTCTTTCACAGGCTTTCACGATGCATGGACGAGTTACTGGCGCTCGAACCAAAGGTGGTCTCGGAGATCATCTTCACTTCCTGCCGTCACAAGGCCGAGGTGGTGATGGCCGATGAAACCGAGCAGGGTGTAAGGGCACTTTTGAATCTTGGCCACACCTTCGGCCATGCCATCGAAGCCATGAGCCGTTACCGCCGCTACCTGCACGGCGAGGCCGTGGCACTGGGCACGTGCATGGCGGCGCGACTTTCCGAGCAGTTGGGGTATGCCAAGGCCGGCCTGGAGGAGCGCATCCGCGCCGTCTACCGCGCTGCCGGCCTTCCCGTCGAGATACCGGCCTTTCCGCTTTCCGACTGGTTTGAGGCCATGATGCACGACAAGAAGGCCATGGGTGGCCGGCTCCGCTTCGTGTTGCTCCGTGATGTCGGCGATGCGTTCGTCAGCGCGGAGGTAACGGAGAAGGCCCTCGAGGGATTGCTATGTTCCTATCGGACCGGGGGCTGATCGCGCATGCCGCCCTCCGCGGTCATGGCAGATGCCAGGGTTCGTCCTCGATGACCTCGATATCGATCCAGGATTTGGGCGGCAGGATGAAGCGATGGAAAAGCCAGTTGCGCAACGGCGGGATCAGCAACAGGAAGCCGAGGGTGTCGGTGATGAACCCCGGTGTCAGCAGCAGGAAGCCGGCCACGACCAGCGCCGCTCCATGCAGGGCATGCATGCCGATTGGCTCCCCCCGCATCATGGCCTTGCGGGCGGCCAGCAACGTTTGCAGGCCCTGCAAGCGGACCAGGAATGCGCCCAGAGCGGCTGTGAACAGACACAGGGCGATCGTCGCCACGCCGCCGATGCCGGCCCCGACGCGGATCAGGACATAGAGTTCCAAGAGCGGCAGGGTGACGAACAGCAAGAGGAAAATTCTCAACATGGATTCTTTATAGGGTCTGCGGCCGCAGAATACAAGCTCCTGGAAACGGTGATCGGTGACCGGTAACTGGTGATTGGGCTTGATACGGTGATCGGTAACTGGTGATTGGGAAAGACCAATCATAGCTTTCCCCAATTACCAATCACTGCCTTGCTCACCAATCACCACTCAATGTCTAAAGTGTAGGAATTAACCGCGTTGTTTACAGAATTTCCAGCATGTGGAGGTTCTGT
>CAZHOU010000216.1:0-2309 GCA_964534165.1 uncultured Zetaproteobacteria bacterium | reverse complement strand
TCGTGATGGTGGTCAGAAGGTTCTGGATGGACATGGGATCGCGATAGTTGCTGGTGGCGGCCGTATCGGGTGCAACCTTGGTGAGGGCCATGCGGTGGCCGGCGCAGAGTTCGCGCAAAAGACGATAGAGACCGGATTGCGCCCGTGCGTCCAATGCCGCCGTGGGTTCATCCAGCAGCAAAAGGCTTGGAGACGCGACCAAGGCTCGGGCCAGCCGCACCCGTTGTTGCTGGCCGCCCGACAGGCGGCGGAAATCCCTGTCGGCCAGTTCCCGGATCCCGACCAGGGCCATCACCCGATCCAGGCTGCCGCCTCGGTCGCTGCGAACCCACAACGGCCCATGATAGGTGGGCATGCCCATGGCCACCACATCGCGTACACGCACCGGAAGCTGCGGGATCTCCTCCTGGCGTTGGCTTAGGAAACCGACCCGCCGCAGCAGCCTCTTGCGGTTGTTTGCGCTCAGGCATTCGCCGAACAGATCAATGTGGCCGGCGTCCGGCGAGCGCATGCCGGCAATGACCTGCAACAACGTACTCTTGCCGGCGCCGTTCGGCCCCACGATGCCAAGAAAATGGCCGGCATCGACACGGAGATTGATGTCTTGAAGGATCCAGCTTCCCGGATGCCCGACACTGACGTGGTGGACGCGAAGGACGGGTGCGGTCATCGAAGCAGGTCCCGTTGCGGAGGGCGAATGAATGCCGATCTGCGCCGGGGGGCGATGAAAGCGCATGCCGGGTCGGTTCGGAGCAAGGGCCAGTCCATCATGTGGCGCCACGGGCCAGTGCAGCAAGATTCTTCTGCATCAGGCGTGTCCAGGACATGGCGCAGTCTCCCAGGGCATCCAGACGCACCGCGGTCGTGGCGGTGGAATGCGCGCGCAGCCAGTCCAGACCCTGGTTGCCGTGACGGGCATCCGCCCACAGGACAGTGGCGGGGCGGGCGCGCAGGATGTCCAGGGCCTTCTGCAATTTCCGGGGGCGAATTCCGCCGTGATGGTGCGGTTCGAGCACCGCCCGAACCGGAACACCGAAGTGCCTGCACAAACGCAGCCAGGCCGGATGCTGCATGATCACGCCCCTGCGTCTGTAGGGCATCAGGGTTAGGCGCCAGCGTTGTTCCATTCTTTCACACCGATGCAGGGCGGCGGCAAGCTGGCGTTGGATCTCGGCCCGGCGGCCGGGATCCAGGCGCTGAAGGGCGGCGGCGATCCGCGGCAGAATCTTCTTCACCTCCATGGGCAGCAGCCAGGCATGGTCCTTTTGCGGCCACAAAACCAGGGTATGTCCCGGCAGATCGATGCCTGTCCAGTGGGCGTCGTCACGTCCGGCTCGCAGCAACAGATCCGCATGCTTGAGGCGGGTGACCTGTTTGGGGGTGAGTTGGAAATGATGGGGATCGCCCCCGGCCGGCAGCAGGCAATGAACCCGGATGCGGGGATCAAGCAGGTGCACGAGCCCGCCCAGGGGCGGCAGCGTGGCGACAACGGTGATGGCCTGTGCAAGCTGCGGCAGGAGAAGAAGAACGAGGATGGAAAAAAAGGCCGGCCTCGGGGGACGAAGGGCACGAAGGAAGAAATGAAGGTGGAATGCACGAATCATGGAGAATCGAAGGCTAGCAGCCTGTCGGACCGAGGGGAATCGTAGCGGGTAGAAGGGGCAGCGAAGACGAAATGTGCGGATTTCGAGGCCCATGGTGGGTACGATGGAACGAGGAAGCCGTGCATCTTGGGCCGCTGTCCCTGGCGCGGTCGAGATTCAAAATGATTTGCCCTCGACCTTCGTGTACCATCCGTCCGGAGACGGGGCGCAAAGCGGAAGCGGGAGGAAAGTTGGGCGGTATGGCCGAAAGAAGGGAAATAGAGAAAGTTTCATTGAGATGTTGTCCGTAAGTTATATCGACGCACGCTGGAGTTTTTATCAGCCCATTCTTACGAAACACCGGCAAGCAGCGGATCTGTGTGCCATCGATGTCACCGGTTTTCCATTGCGCACCGCCGGTCCCGATGCCCGCGAATACATTCCCTACGCCGTCGACACGCACACGCGCACTGTTATGGCCACCGCTGTTCACCGATTGTACGACTACATGCAGCGCTATGTGCTCGACGGGGTCAAGGTTTCCGCCCACAAGCTGCCGCCAGCCGGGGACGAGACCCATGCTCTGATTCGCACCCTCCGCCAGGCGAATCCGCATCTTCCACCGCCTCTGCTGCCTCATTGGTTCCCCGCCCCCGATGCTGGCCTGGCACTTCCACACCCGTACTCCGGCTTACTGCCGCCACCCATACAGGAGCAGCATGCGAC
>CAZHOU010000215.1:0-2313 GCA_964534165.1 uncultured Zetaproteobacteria bacterium | reverse complement strand
GCTTGGCCATCCTTGCGGAAGGGGTCGTGAATGAGGCACAAGGATCGCATTCTCATCGAAGGACTCGAGGTCCGGACCGTGATCGGTGTCTTCGACTGGGAGCGGGAGATCCGCCAGAAGGTGCGGCTGGACATGGTCATCGGCTGGGACATCTCGAAAGCCGCCGCCAGCGACGATATCCGGGACACACTGGACTACAAGGCCGTGGCCAAACGCCTGATCGCTTTCATCGAAGCCTCCAATTTCAGCCTGATCGAATCGCTGGCCGAAGCCTGTGCGAAGATCATTCTGGAGGAGTTCAAGGCCCCGTGGTTGCGCCTGAAACTCTCCAAGCCCGGGGCTGTACGAGGCAGCGAGAATGTGGCCGTAGAAATCGAGCGCATCGCCGAAGAATGAAAAAAGCCGTGCTTCTCGGCCTCGGCTCGAACATCGAGCCGGAACTCCATCTGCGGGCCGCGGCCATCGCCATCCGCAAACAATTTCCGGGCGCGCGCTTCTCCAAGGTCTACCGTTCCACCGCCGTGGGCATGGAGGCCGCCGATTTTCTTAACGCCTGTTGCCTCCTGTGGACGGAGATGGATCGCACGGTCCTGCACACTTGGCTGAAGGACCTGGAAAACACCCGTGGACGCGATCGTCGCCGTGGCAGCTGGCGTCCTCGCACCCTCGATCTGGACATCCTGATGTTCGACGGCGAAATCGTGGACAACGATCTCTACCGCTTTCCGCATGTCTACATCCCCGCGATGGAACTGGTGTCCCTCCCGTCGCGACGTTTTCCCGCAGCGAACCTCGAAGCCGTGCCGTTGCACTTGTAAATCCGGATTCCCTGCATACACTCCGGCGGCCGGCCGCCGACGAACCATGTGCTATATTTGGGGACGCGGCCCAAATACGCCTTGACCGCCTTCAAACACAGGGGGAACAATCGCATGCACTTGGTGGTGCCCACCGAGGTACGAAAACATGAGTCCCGCGTCGCGGCCACGCCGGAGACCGTGAAAAAATATGTCGACTTGGGGCTGAAGGTGTGCGTGCAACAGGGCGCCGGGGCCGAGAGCCTGATTGCCGATGCGGAGTATCGGGAGGCGGGGGCGGAGATCGTGGACGACCGCCGCCATTTATACCGCGATGCCGGCCTTGTCCTCAAAGTGCAGGCGCCAGTGGAGGAGGAAATTCGTTCGATGCCTGCGGATACGATCGTCGTGGGCATGCTCTCCCCCTTTTCCAATCCACTGCTTTCGCAATACGTCAACCACGGACTGACCTGTTTTGCGTTGGAAATGGTGCCGCGGATTTCACGTGCCCAGGGCATGGACGTGCTCTCCAGCCAGGCCAACATCGCCGGCTACAAGGCAGTGCTGCTGGCCGCGCATCACTACCGGCGTTTTTTCCCCATGATGATGACCGCCGCCGGCACGGTCACGCCGGCCCGTGTATTGGTGCTTGGAGCCGGCGTCGCCGGCCTTCAGGCCATCGCCACGGCCCGCCGCCTGGGTGCCATGGTCGAGGCCTTCGACGTCCGGGCGGCAACAAAGGAACAGGTGGAAAGCCTGGGGGCCAAATTCATTCAGCTTGAGGGCGTGGATGCAGAGGACGAACGCGGCTACGCGCGCGAACTGACGTCGGAGGAAAAGGCCCGTCTCGAGGCCCTGGTCGCCGAACGTTCGGCGGCAGCGGACATCATCATCACCACGGCCCAGATCCCCGGCCGCAAGGCGCCGGAATTGGTGCGGGCGGAAACCGTCGAAAAGATGCGCCCCGGCTCGGTGATCGTGGATCTGGCCGCTGCCGGTGGCGGCAACTGCCGTCTGACCAAGGCCGACGAGATCATCGATCACAAAGGCGTCACGATCATCGGCCTGACCAACGTTCCGTCCCTGATGGCGGCCGACGCCAGCCGCCTCTATGCCCGCAATGTGTTCAACTTTGTGAATCTGCTGCTGGACCCGGAGAGCAGAACGCTCAATCCGGAAGGCGAGGACGAGATCCTGCAGGCGACGATGCTGTGCCGTGACGGTAAGTGGCGCCACGACAGCCTGCCACCCCCGGAGGAGATCAAGTCATGAACGCGCAAGCTGAAGCAGCCGCACAGGCGGCAACCGCCGCGCACGCCACGGTGGATCCGTTCGTTTTCTCTTTCACGGTGTTCGTGCTGGCCATCTTCGTCGGCTACCACGTGGTGTGGAACGTCACACCGGCCTTGCACACGCCGTTGATGAGCGTGACCAACGCCATTTCCGGGATCATCATCGTCGGGGCCATACTGGCCGCGGGACCGGCGGAGCTGAACCTCGGCAGCCTCCTTGGGCT
>CAZHOU010000214.1:0-2318 GCA_964534165.1 uncultured Zetaproteobacteria bacterium | reverse complement strand
CATGTGTTTCGAGATTTCAAATCCCGACGCATGGTCATCATGAAAAATCCGGGCTGACCCCGTCAGCTGCGGCTATCGAAGCTCACTACTCTCAAACTGGCCCGACCAGCCGATCATCCGGCGGGAATGATGCGGCCGCCGCGGATGCGGAAGACATCGAAATCCTTGTGACCGACGCCGTCGGCATCGAAGTGGACATGGCCGGTGAGTCCAGGGAAACCGGCCGGATCGCGCAGACCCTTCTGCAGCTCCGCACCGCTCAGATGCAGGCGACTGCTCAACAACACGGCGATGAGGGTTGAATCGTAGGCGAGTCCGGCAAGCCGGGTGGGTTCCGTGTCCCCCCAAACCTCCCGCCATGCGAGCTTGAATCGCTGTACGTCCGGACTGCGGCCGTTTGGGAATGCGACATCGGTGAACAAGGCCCGGCCGAGATAACGGCCCTTGTCATCCAGCAGGTGGCCGTCCCGCCAGCGGCTGCTGCCGAAGAGATGAACGTGATCGACGCCCACATAGGCCAGTTGTCCGGCCAGGAGCGCCACCTGCCTTCCGGGCAGGGCCAGATAGACGGCATCGAATCCGACCGGCAATCGGATTTCGGTCATCTCCGGTGGAAGAACCGAGAGGACCATTTCTTCATCCAGCGCCGCCAGCAATTCCTCGTCGTCCGTCTGCATGCGCAGATTGCGCAATTGGGACCGGAAATCGATGTCGTTCTGTGGCAATTCCAGGCGCGCCACGACTGCGCCGCCCAGAGAGACGAAGGTGTTGCTGAAAATATCCGCCTCGCGCCGGGAAGAGGCTGTGTCGATGTGGATCACCACGGCTTTGCGATCGCCCATGTGCCAGGCGCGTGTGGCCAGGAAGCGGGCCTGCACGCCGATGGCCAGCGTGTGCACGAAGAGCGCGGGCGAAAGACGCGCCAGTTCGGTGCGGCTTGTCAGACTGATCAGGGGAATGTCGGGACGCAACTGCGGTGCCAGTGTCCGGGTGCAATCGCCGATCAGGGGGCCGAGGATCATCTCGACGCCATCGTCGAGCAGCTGCCGGTAGGCGGTCAGGCAACTCCCGGTTGCCGGATCCGAGTCGGCGATCCGCAGGCTTGCCCGGTCGCCACCGCTCACGGTATCGAGGGCCAGACGCATGCCGCGCAGGGCCTGGCGGCCGAAGGCGGCGTATTCACCTCGCAGCGGCAAAAGCGCTCCGATCTCCACCGAGCGCATTTCCCCTGCCGCCCATGCGGCGACACGGGCGGCGGCTTTCGTGTGCGGAAAATCCTGTGACAGCCAGTCGGAAAGCGTGCGTACGGCGGCCATGTCTCCCAGTACCAGACGCGTGCGTGCGGCCTGCAGATAAAAGGAACGTCCCACTGGATCACGAAGGCGGCCTTCCTGGCGCAGGCGGCTGATCATGGCGATGGAGGCGCGAGCGGCGGCACTGCGCAGCCATGCATTCCGGTCCGGAACACCGCTGCGGGCCACGAGGAGGAACCATTGCACGGCCTCCCAGTCAGGACTGCGCCGGGCGGCCGCTGCGCCCAGAGAGGCGGCCTTGACGGCCGCCTCGCGGGTGAGACGGGGGGAGGTCAGTGCCTTTTCCGTCTGCTCCAGGACCTCCTGATCGTTCCCCATCCGATCCGCGGTCTTGGCCAGCCACAGGTGGAGATAGGGAATCAACGGGTGATGTCCGTAACGGGTCAGCAACTCCTCGGCCGCCACTTCGGCACCGGGGGCGGCGGTGAGCAAAAGCAACTGCACGCGGCGGAAGCGGGCTTCCACGGCCAGGGGTGTTTCCCCAGCCGCGGACAGCTCTTGCAGGCGCACCAATGCCTGATCGATTCTTCCTTCCTCCAGGGCTTGGCGCATCAACGCATGAATCTGCGGCGAAGGCTGCGGTGGAGGGGCGAAGCGTCCCTTGCGGGCTGCTTTCGGAGCCGCCGGCGCCTTGATCGCAACCCCCGTGACCGGCTTTTTGGGTGCGCACGCGGCGGTGAGGAGGGCGACCCCGAGCAGACATATTGCGAAGCCGCGAGCGTAGGGATAACGTGTCCTGTGCATGGGTATGCAGACTAATCCGAAGTCCCCGGGCGGCCAACTGTTCGTTGTCGCCACGCCGATCGGGAATCTCGAGGACATCAGCTACCGCGCCGTGAGGGTGTTGCGCGAGGTCGATCTGATCGCCGCCGAGGATACGCGCATCAGCCGGCGGCTGCTCGCGCATTACGAGATTTCCACGCCGATGCTCCCCTGCCATGAACACAACGAAGCAAAAATCACGTCCGTCTTGATCGCCCGGTTGCAGGTGGGGCAGGATATCGC
>CAZHOU010000213.1:0-2353 GCA_964534165.1 uncultured Zetaproteobacteria bacterium | reverse complement strand
CCTCCATGTCGAGATGGCGCACGACCTTCCAGGCATACTGCTTGTGCTTCCTCGGATCGGTGCCGATCACGGCCAGCCAATCGTCGCCCAGATGCCCGGTCACCCACACCGGCCCGTACTTCGGGTCGATGAAGTTGGCGCCGCGGCCGGGGTGCGGAATGTGTCCGACTTTGACCCGGGCCACCAGCTTGTCCAGCTCGGAATCGATGACGTCGATGATGTTGGACTTGTTGGCCGCATCCATGAAGTAACGATGCGTGCGCTCCCAGCCGCCGTCGTGCAGGAACTTGTCGGCCTTGATACTGGTGACACGCAAGGCATGGATGTTGGAGTAGTTGACCAGCAACACCTTGCCGGCTTCCTTGGTATTGACGATGAATTCCGGATGGAAGTGCGAAGCCACGATGGCCGCCACACGCACCTCCGGATGGTATTCGCCGTCGACGGTGATGCTGGGCGTGCTTTCGAGACGTAGCGGCTCCAGGGTATCGCCCTTCATGATCAGGTATTGCGGCGGCCAGTAGCAGCCTCCAATGGCATATTCATCCTCGTAACCCTTGTATTTCGAGGTCTCGACCGAACGTGCCTCCATGCCCATCTTGATCTCGGCCACCTTCGCAGGCACCTTCATCCACAGATCCACGAGCACGACTCGCGCATCGCGGCCGACGATGAACAGGTAGCGGCCGGAAGCCGACACGCGCGAGATGTGCACGGCGTAACCGGAGTGAATGATGGTGACGACCTTCTTGGTGTCGCCATCGATCAGGGCCACCTCGCCGGCGTCGCGCAGGGTGACGGCGAAGAGGTTCTGCAGGTTGAGATTGTTCATCTTCTTCTTCGGCCGCTTGCTGGGCGGAACCTCGAGTTTCCAGGAGGCCCGGATCTTCTTCATACCGAATTGCGGCGGCCGCGGCGGCTCATGCTGGATGTAGCGCGCCATGATGTTGATTTCCTTCGGCGTCAGCACACCCTGCCAGGAAGGCATGCCACCGCTGGTGCCGTAGGTGATGGTGGCCACCAGGGTATCGGTGCCGCGTTTCAAGGTGATGTCCGGCGTCAGCGGCTTGCCGGTGGCGCCCTTGCGCAGCACGCCGTGGCAACCGGCGCAGCGCTGGAAGAAGATACGCTTGCCGATCTCGAACTCTTCCTTGGTCATCGGCGGCGCCGTCGGTGTCTGGGGTACCGGTACCTGGGTGGCCCGGCCCTCATATTTCTGCACGGATTTCTTGGCCTTCCCGGCATGGTGGGCGTAGGCCGAGCCCGGTGCCAGGGCAACCAGCCCCATGACGGCAATTATGGCTAAAATTCGATTGATCATAAGACGTTTTAACCTCCTCTTGAGATGAAAAAAACGGAATGGTCCCCCATCCCAGCGACAACGATAGGAAGACAGGGGGGGCGTTTCCTTGATATTGATCAATTCATAGAAATGAAGGCGGTCGAAAAATCGGCAGCCGGCAATGAAGGAAGAAACGGGTCGCCATTGTATACAATACTAGCCTGATCCTTAACCCCTGATCCCTGACCCCCTGATCCCTGACCTCTGATATGTGTTTTTTTGCCACACCTTGACATAAATCAAGGCAAGCTTCTTTCTGGATTTCCAGAGTCCAGACGAATTGGTAAGAAAGCGCGTTACAAGGTGTTTTTGAGCCGGTTCCCGGCCTAGACCGGATTTTTTACGAGACCACGCTGGGGTATGAAATAGATCATGGATCCGTCCCTTGCGACGAAACGCGGCGCTGCGATGATGCGGATTGCTTCCATCTCGGCTCCTGGCTTGTCCTGCCAATGAAGGCTGAGGGCCGAGTGCGGAGGACTGGGCAGCGGCAGATGGTTGCTCGTTGCTCACGGCCAAGTCCACCATGTTCGTGCCATCCAAGCGTGATCCCGTGCCAAATCCGGACTGGCCATGATGGGCAAGGCAATATATATAGAGAAAACATCCGCATGGGTGGAGAACTTGCTCCGAACAGGCGGTGTAAACAGGAGAGGAGGAAAATCATCATGCATATCCGGAAGTACTTGTTCCAGGCCATGTTGTTCACGGCGTCCGTGTTTTTGTTCGGGCAGTTGGCGCAGGCGATCGACTTCAAATTCAGCGGCGAGGTCCGCCCGCGCACCGAACTGGCCACGAACGGCGCCGTGGGAGCGGCCAAGAACCAACACAAGAGCTTCACGACCATGCGCACTCGGCTGGGCCTAAGGGCCATCGTGGATTCCGACACGTCCGCCTTCATCCAGCTCCAGGACGTACGCACGGCTGGCGGTGAGACACCGACTACCGCGCCGCCATCCATTACCCAGACCGGCACTAGCGTCGCCGCCAGCGGCCTGGATCTGCATCAGG
>CAZHOU010000212.1:0-2398 GCA_964534165.1 uncultured Zetaproteobacteria bacterium | reverse complement strand
CCCGGCCCCCTACGCACCCATTCTCCCCCCCCCCCGCGGAACCCGTGCAGGGCCCCGGCCACGCGGGTGAAGGGGCCGAGCACAAGAAACGATCCGGCTGCCCTTCCCCCCCTGGCGGCATGGGGGGCCGCCACCAGAGTGGTGGAACCGGCATCCACCCCGGCTGGCCCGGGTGGCGCCACGACTCTGCGCGTGAAGGGCTGCAGCAAGGGAACCGCCGGTGTCAAATCGCGGTCAGACCGAGTGAAGACAAAAATGGCGTCAAAGGGATCGGCCAGGGAGGGAAGACTCGGCAACAGGGTCCGCACGGCGTGCATGTTGTGCGCCGCATCGAGCCACAGCCGCTGGTCGCCGCAGCGGACGGGCTGCAATCGGCCGGCGATCCGGGTCTCCATGACGGCCCGCCGCAGGCGCTCCCGGTTTCCGCCGACGCACCCCGCGGCCCGCAAGAGCCGCAATGCGGCCCAGGCCAGTCCGGCATTCGTGCCCTGATGCATGCCGGCCATGACGGACGGCATGCGGCGGGAGAATGCAAGATCCGGTCTGTGGCGAAGCAACACGCGGCGGACGGATGCCGACTGGGGCGAACTCACGGCCCAGCGGCAGCCGTCCATCGCCGCCGACTTTTCCGCCGCGATCGCCGCCAACGTCGGTCCCAACCAGACCTGGTGATCCAATCCGATGGGTGTGATCAGCGCCATATCCGCGGGCACGGCCGTGGTGGCGTCGAAACGTGCCCCCACCCCGGCCTCCAGGATCTCCACATCCACGCGGGCACGGGAAAAACATCGCAGGGCCAGAGCGGTGGCGACTTCAAACCAGGAGGCCCCGATCTTCCGTGCCTGCGGCATGATCTCCGCCAGCATGGGAAGAAGGTCCGTATCCGCCACCGGTTCAAGGTTGATGCGAATGCGTTCATTGAAGCAATGGATATGGGGGGAGGTGTAAAGACCGACACGCAAGCCCGCAACTTCCAGGGCCCGCGCCAGCATGAAGGCCGTGGAGCCCTTGCCGTTGGTGCCGGCGATGCGAATACGCAGCCGCGGACGTCGCAGCCCGGCGCCGGACAGCATGGCCTGCATGCGCGAATGGCCCGGGCGGTAATCCCGGTCCGCGGCTGGTTTCTGCAGGGATGCAAGCCAGGTCTCCGCGTCCCTCCCCAGCGGCGCCGGAGGGGCCGAAATCGAAGGATGGGATGGGGGCACGGGAGCGCGATCCGCAGCGACTGCGGTCGCTATTGTACCGCCTGCCGGTAGGGCCGTTGGGTGAACTGCGAGAAGAGCACTTTCAGGGTGTCTCGCAACCGCCGTCGATCGACCACTGCATCGATCAATCCGTGCGCAAGGAGGAACTCGGAGCGTTGAAAACCTTCGGGCAGCTCCTGGTTCACGGTCTCCCGGATGACCCTCGGGCCGGCGAAACCAATCAGGGCACCGGGCTCGGCCAGGATGATGTCGCCAAGCCAGGCCACGGATGCCGAGACTCCACCCATCGTGGGGTGGGTCAACAGGCAAACGAAAAGAAGCCCCGCCTCCTGCAGCTGCCTGGCAGCAGCGGAGGTCTTGGCCATTTGCAACAAAGAATACACGCCTTCCTGCATTCGTGCCCCACCCGAGGCCGTGATCAGGAGATAGGGGCATCGATGCTCGATGGCGCGTTCCATGGCACGAACGATCTTCTCTCCAGCCACCGAGCCCATGCTTCCGCCCATGAAGGCGAACTCAAAGATGGAGACGGAAACTTCATGCCCCTCGATGCGACCGTAATAGTTTCGTACCGCTTCCTCCTCACCCGCCTTTTTGGCCGCCTCCTTGAGGCGATCGCGATATTTCTTGCGATCGCGGAATTCCAGTGGATCGCGCGACCTCAAGCTGGTGTCGCAAGATTGAAACTCCCCGTCGTCAAAGAGAAAAACCGCCCTCTCGGCCGAGGAAATGCGATGATGATAGCCGCATTTCGGGCACACCATCTGGCTGCGATTCATTTCCTTGTTGTAAACCGCCTCGTTGCAACCGGGGCATTTGATCCACAGGCCCTCGGGCGTGCCGGGCCGACTGCCGCGCAAGATGGCCTTGGGGCGTTCGATCAGACGTGTGATCCAGTTCATGCCGGCATCCTAATCCGTAAATTTCATGAAAACCATCCCAACCCCTTCCATGGAAAAATCCCTCCAGCAAGGGATGCCTTCCCAAGGCACCATGGCCGTCACGATAATCGTCGTCGCTGTGTGAGGAAGGTACGCTCGATAGGGCAAGGCCTTGATCTGCTTTTTTCGGCCATCCCAGCCCGGATTTTTTCTTGAGGTCCATGCTGGAAAACAAAATCGATGGATCAAGGGGTTGCATGAAGACGAGCGATCGACCACCCGTCACCGGTTATCAATCACGGATCCCTTGCC
>CAZHOU010000211.1:0-2433 GCA_964534165.1 uncultured Zetaproteobacteria bacterium | reverse complement strand
CGCTGATTCCAGCTGCGATCAAACCGCCTCCAAGTGGCAATGTCGGATTTTGGGAAAAGGCTGAAAGTTGACATTGCCGGCCGGCTGGTGTAGCAACCAGCCATTGCTGCTGGTGGCCGTTCTCGCCGTCCAACAATCAACATTGCAAGTTTGATCATCATTTCTCGGAGTGAAAGAAACCGTGTCATCCAAGATTTCCGATATTGACCCCCAATCCGTGGAAACGGAACGCGAAACCGTAACCGCACACCATCCCGACGAGGAAAAATCCCGGGTGGAAACGACGCGTGAAGTCGGAGGCAATCAGGCTCCGCGTCGCGGTCACGGCAACCGCGGCCGCCGCAGAAACGGTGACAACAAGGGGGCCGCCAACAAAAGGACCGAACGCGTCGAAGAAATCATTTCCGACGAGGCCAAGGGTGTGCAGATGAACCTGCGCGAGGTGGCGCAGATGAAGCCGCAGGAATTGCTGCAACTGGCCGAATCCCTGGGAATCGAAAATGCCGCCGGCATGCGCAAGGCGGAACAGGTCTTCGCCATCTTAAAGGCGCATGCCATGCGCGGCGGCACCCTCTACAGCGAAGGCGTACTCGAGATCCTACCCGATGGCTTCGGATTCCTGCGCTCCCAGGAGGCCAATTATCTTGCCGGACCCGATGACGTCTACGTTTCCCACAATCTGGTCCGCCGCTATTCGCTGCGCAAAGGCGACACCATCGCCGGAGAAATCAAGGCCCCGCGTGACGGGGAACGCTACTTCGCCCTGAAAACGATCGACTCCATCAACGGCGAAGATCCCAAGATCGCAAAGACCAAGGTGCTGTTCGACAATCTCACCCCGCTCTATCCCAACGAGCGCCTGGTGATGGAAGTGGAAGGTTCCAAGGACATCACCGGCCGCGTCATCGACATCGTGGCTCCCATCGGCAAGGGGCAGCGCGGTTTGTTGGTGGCTCCACCCCGCACCGGCAAGACGATGATGATGCAATCGATCGCGCACTCGATCGAAGCCAATCATCCGGAAGTGATTCTGATGGTGCTTCTGATCGACGAGCGCCCGGAAGAGGTCACCGATATGAAGCGATCGGTGAAGGGCGAGGTCATTTCCTCCACCTTCGACGAGCCGGCGCAGCGCCATGTGCAGGTGGCCGAGATGGTCATCGAAAAGGCCAAGAGGCTGGTGGAACACGGTCGTGATGTGGTCATCCTTCTCGATTCCATCACCCGACTGGCCCGGGCCTACAACACCGTCATTCCTTCTTCAGGAAAGATCCTCTCCGGCGGCGTGGATTCCAATGCCCTGCACCGACCGAAGCGCTTCTTTGGCGCCGCCCGCAACATCGAAGGCGGTGGTTCACTGACCATCATCGCAACGGCGTTGATCGACACCGGCAGCAAAATGGACGAGGTGATCTTCGAGGAATTCAAGGGCACCGGCAACATGGAAATCAGGCTCGACCGCAAGCTCGTGGACAAGCGCGTCTTTCCCGCCATTGACATCGCACCTTCCGGCACGCGCAAGGAAGAGTTGCTCGTCGATCGCGAAACACTGCAGAAGATCTGGATCCTGCGTAAAATTCTGACCCCGATGGGCACGGTGGACGCCATGGAGTTCCTGCTCGACAAATTGCGGCAAACCAAGAACAACGCCGAATTCTTCGAAAAGATGAACCAATAGCCCGAGCCGGCTCGACCGCCTGGTCTGATCTTCAAAGATGGGCCAACAGATAATCCAATAGGGAATCGGCGTTGCGCTCAAGCACCTCGAAGACTTGTTCGAAACCATGCGCCTCTTCAAAATAAGGATCCGGAACATCGGGGATGTCGTCCCCCGGTATTTCGAATTGGCGCATCATGAGGATGCGCTCCCCGGGTACGCCCATCTCCAGGAGATCGCGCCGATTTTCTGCATCCATGGCCACGAACCAATGCCAGCGCCCGATGTCCACGGCCTTGATCTGGCGGGCATAATGCGACGACAGATCCAGTCCATGCCTGGCCGCAGCCGCCATCGCACGCATGTCCGCACCACCGCCAATGTGCAAGTCGCCGGTACCGGCCGAAGCAAACCGGAAGTGGTGCGAAATCCCGCGCTCGCGTGCACGTCGCCGGACAATCGCCTCGGCCAGAGGCGATCGGCAGATGTTGCCAAGGCAGACAAACAACACGTGGATCGCATCAGATTGCATGTCGTTCCGCCTGCGAGGGACGCAAGTATACGGGAACAGGATAGCGGACGCGTTTGAAGTCGAACATCCCCTTCTCCAGCCCGTCCAGCAAGGTGGCCAAGGCCGCTGCCCGGGACAAGCTCAAGGGCATGCGTTCCCATGCCGGCAAACTTGAGGCCGACAGTGTTTGGGTCACGTACCTGTCGGGAGGACGGTCATCGATTTCCTCCAGGCGGCAACACCGATCCACCGCCAGCGCCCACCC
>CAZHOU010000210.1:0-2467 GCA_964534165.1 uncultured Zetaproteobacteria bacterium | reverse complement strand
CTGTTTGTTGCGACCCGCCTGGTTGGCTGATAGCTTTGCCGCGAGAGGAGAGGGTCGGAAGGCTACGCCTGCCAAAACCAACAACCAATTGCCGCGGCAATTGCGAAAGGTTAATATTGATGGTGCAGAAAAATCGGGCCAGGGTTCTGATCGTCGACGATGAACCCATGAACCTCAAGCTTTTGGCCGCACATCTGAAACCGGCGGGCTACGAGTTGCTCATGGCCAAAAGCGGCGCCGAGGCCCTGGATCTTGCGCGCAGGGCCCATCCCGACATCATCCTTCTGGATATCATGATGCCGGACATCAACGGCTACGAAGTCACGCGTCGGCTGAAGGCGGACAGAAACACGCGTTCCATTCCCATCGTTTTGATCACGGCATTGCACGCCGTCGAGGACAAGGTCAAGGGTCTGAAGGCCGGCGCCGACGATTTCCTGAGCAAGCCAGTGGACAGCAACGAACTTCTGGCACGGGTGCGATCGCTTACGCGCATGAAGCTGCTTGAGGACGAACTGGCGCTGCAAAAGCGCAGCTCCTCCTACCTCGTTCCTGCCCTCACCGCCGAGAAGAAAAAGTTGATTCTCCTCATCGAAAGCGACGATAGCGAGGCCGAGCGCTGGGAGAAGGGGCTCACCGAAGCGGGGATGGTGACCGTCCATGCCGAAAGTGGCAGGCGTGGGATGGACCTGGTGGCCGTCACCTCCCCGGATTTGATCGTGCTGGATCTGATGTTGCCGGATATGAGAGGCGTGGACCTGCTACGACAGCTGAAAAAGCAGGAGATCAGCAAGAACATCCCGGTCGTCACTGTGGCCACCCCCGGTAAGACTGCCTCCAAGGCCCAAGTCCTCGAGAGCGGCGCCGACGACTGCCTGAACAAGCCCGTGGATGCCCGTGAACTGCAGGCTTGCATTGCAGCCGCCCTGCGCCGCAGCAATCAGCAACGATGGCTGCAAAGCAAGCTGCATGACATGTTCGTACGCTCGATTACCGACCCACTCACCGGCCTCTACAACCGCCAATACCTCTATCAGAATCTCATTCAGCGTCTGAATTATGCCCGCCGCTACAACCACCCGTTTTCCCTGTTGATGCTGGATCTCGACCTGTTCAAGCAAGTGAACGACCGTTTCGGTCATCTGGTGGGTGACGATGTGTTGAAGCAGTTCGCCGCTATCCTGAATAAAAACATCCGCAGCGTGGACATCGCCGCCCGCTACGGCGGTGAGGAATTCGTCGTCGTGGTACCGGAGACGCGCCTGCAAGGCGCCGTGGCCCTAGCGGAAAAGCTGCGCAGGAACGTGGCTGCTCATACCTTCCCCTACCTCGAGGACCGGCCCCTCACCGTCAGTATCGGCGTGACGGAATACCACAGCGATGATCTGGAGCCGAATGACATCATCAAACGTGCGGACCAGGCGCTGTATGCGGCCAAGCACGGCGGTAGGGATCGAATCAGCGTGCTGCCGGGTGCGAACAAACCGCAAGCATTGAGTGGCGCCAAGTGATGTGTACGGCGCCGGGATTCGTGCGCCGGGATGGCGGAATTGGCAGACGCAAGGGACTTAAAATCCCTCGAAGCATGGCTTCGTGCGGGTTCGAATCCCGCTCCCGGCATCAACGCGCTTGCCGTGGCGGATGGCGCAGCTTCAAAGTGACACGACAGGAGCCTGTCGAACTTATGAGAAATCTACTGCGCGGCAGGGATAGCGGCCCAAAAAGCACGCCTACCTCGTTCCATAGTGCGCACGATGCGCCTCGAAACCCGCGCATTTTGGCCTCGCTTCCCCACCTGCTCGCTACGATCCCCCTAAGTTCGACAGGCTCCTAGACAGGCCATGCCCATCGACTCCCCCACCTGACAAGGATTGGAAGCGATGCGCGCCCTCATTCAAAAGATTCCGCTCTTCTCCGAGCTGGATGGCGAGGAGGTGGATGCGATTGCGCGTCTGGTCAACACCAGGCACTACGGGAAGGGGGTGATCGTCGTTCAGGAGGGCGAGCCTGGCGATTCGATGGCCATCATTCTCAAGGGCGCGGTGAAAATTTCCACCTACGGCATGGATGGACGGGAAGTCGTGTTGAGCCTGTTACCGCAGGGCTCCTTCTTCGGGGAGATGGCCCTGCTCGACCGCGAACCGCGTTCAGCCACGGTCACCACGATGGAGGAGACCGAGCTGGGGTACATAAGGCGACAGGATTTCAACCGGTTGATGTTGCAGATGCCGGGCATCACGATGAAGTTGCTGGCCGAGATCGTCGACAGACTGCGGCGCACCAGTTCCATTCTGGCGCGAATCAGCACGATGGACGTGGCGCAACGTCTGAATGTCTTCATCGGCGACTATTGCGACAAGTTCGGAACCAGGCAACCGGACCGTCGCATCGAGGTGACGCTGCCCACGCATCAACTGATCGCCGACCAGCTCTCCTCGAGCCGGGAAACCATCTCCCGTGCCATCAG
>CAZHOU010000209.1:0-2476 GCA_964534165.1 uncultured Zetaproteobacteria bacterium | reverse complement strand
CTCCTCATACCATGCCGCCACTTTCAGGCTCATTTATGGATTGGAAAATACTGTGCCGAAACGCGCTTTTTTGATTCGCTTCCGCTCCCGGAGGAGGCCAACCTTGTTGACAAGGCGGGGACGATGCGTACATTTCCCGGCCCGCAGGTGAGGCGGCCAAGGCTCACCGCATGGGCGATGGAAGGAGAGGAAATTGGCAAATCACGCATCCGCGATCAAACGCGCCAGGCAGAATCAAAAGCGTCGCATGTTCAACCGCATCCGCAAGAGCACGATGCGGTCGGCCGTGAAGAAGGTGATGGCCGCCGTGGAGGCCGGCGACAAGGCCGCGGCCGAGGAGGCTTTGAGGCGGGCCGTGCCGTTGATCGATCGGGCGGGGCAAAAAGGCGTGATCCATCGCCGCCAGGCTTCGCGCCGGGTTTCCCGCCTGTCGGCCAGGGTGCGTGCACTGGCCCAAGATTCCTGACACACAAGATACGATCTTCCACCCGCCGAATCAGCCGGAGGGTCCGACTTTGACGATCACCTTTGTGGCCAGCAGGCCGGAGCGGATGGAGATCTGACACGATCGGGATTCCTTCACGAAGAAGAGATCGACACTCCTGCCGCTCTTAAACGCATTCTGAAAACGCCAGCCCTGTGCGGGCATCTCTCCCTGAAAGAAATCGGTGACGGAAGCAGCGCTCACGCGCCCGCTGTAGGTGATGACGCCGATGGCCATTCCGGGGGCCTCGTAGACAAAGCTCTGATCATCCTCTCGCTTCAAACCCGAAGGGATCGGGATGTCCTTGAATTCCGCAATCACCGGTGGCGCCGCCTTGCCGGTCTCGGGCGCGGTGACATCCGCATCCCGCCCTACGGGCGCCAGCATGCACGATGCGAGCAGCAAGAGCGGCAGGAACGCGAGGAAGACCCGGCGATTTCCGGCGCTTGAATACGATTCAGGCCGTTTCAAGGGACAAAAATGCAGCCGGCCAGCGCCCCGTGGCGGCCTTGCTCCGCAATTGACCGCAGGCAGCGGAGATGTCGAGACCACGCGAGCGCCGCACCACGACCACGCGGCCGGCCTTGGCCAGAAGGTTGCGGAAGGCATGCACGCGCGCCGCATCCGGGCGGTGGAAGGGGCTGCCGGGAAATTCGTTGAAGGGCAACAGGTTGATGGTGCAGGGAATGGGTTCGAGCAATTCGAGCAGACGTCTTGCGTCGGCGTCCGTATCGTTGATGCCGGCGAGCAACACGTATTCGATCAGCAGGCGTTTCTTTGTGCGGCGGGCGAAGACGCCGGCCCAGTGCAACAACTCGGCGAGCGGCCATCGCCGGCCGATGGGCATGATCCGCCGGCGTTGGGCATCCAGGGTGGCATTGAGGGACAGAGCCAGGTTGCAGGGCAGACGATCCTCGATCAGGCGACGGATGCCCGGCACATAGCCGGCCGTGGAAACGGTCACTCGGCGCGGGGAAAACGAGAGACCCAGAGGGTCGGTGGCAATGCGCACGAATCGAGCCGTCTCCTCATAATTGTGCAGGGGTTCTCCCATGCCCATCAACACGAGATTCCGGGCACGGCGGCCGTAGAGTCGCCAGCCGGTCATCACCTGGGCCACCATTTCCCCGGCGCTCAAATTGCGCACGAATCCTCCCGCGGCCGTGAGGCAGAAGGCACAGCCGGCGGCGCAGCCGATCTGGGTGGAGATGCACTGGCTCAGGCGGTTGCCGCATGGAATCATGACGGTTTCCACCGTCCCGCCGTCGTCCATGGCCAGGACATACTTGCTGGCGCCGTCGGCCGAGATGTTACGGGCGCACAACCTCGGTTGCGGCAACTCCGTGTGCGCATCGAGCCAGTCGTAGAAGGGCCGTGGCAGGCCCCGGATGCGGCGCAGGTCTTGCTCACCGTGGCGAAAGAGGGCGGCGAAGACGGCCCGACCGTGCACGGCTTTTACCCCCGCGCTTTCGCACATACGCTCCATCTCGGCGCATTGCATGCCGTAGAGGGCATAACGCGGTTTCCGGACTGCGGGCATCAGGGGGGTCTTTCCTGCCTGCCCCGGTTCAGGCGGGATTATACGAGCCCGTGTTTGGCCTTGTTGGCCGCGACCTGCTCCGGTGTCGGATGTTCTTTCTCCTGCACTTCGGCCAGCTCGAAATCATCGCGTCGGGTGTCGCAGAGCTCGTTCAATTTGATGTCGCTTTCGAAGATCTCCGGCACGTCTTCTTCCGGATAGATGGCCTCCCATGGGCATTCGGGTTCGCACACGGCGCAGTCGATGCATTCCTCCGGAGAAATGTAGAGCATGTTGGGGAGTTCCTCGCTCACTTTCTTGGGCTGATAGAAGCAGTCGACGGGGCATACGGATACGCAGGAAGTGTCCACACAATCGATACAGAGCCGAGTTACAACGAAGGCCATGGCTACCTCACTTATCTATTGGGATGGGCGCGTACAATAGCACAGAAAACGGGTGATGGAATACCC
>CAZHOU010000208.1:0-2493 GCA_964534165.1 uncultured Zetaproteobacteria bacterium | reverse complement strand
TTTCGATTTCGCCTCCATTCTTCCCATCCTGCCCTCCCGGCTTTTGAGCGCATTGGCGGGAGCGGCGACGATCCTTGTCGTCTTCAAGGCCGGAAGGCGTTTTTTTGATCCGCTAACTGCCTCTTGTGCCGCCGCCGTACTCGCGTTCAGCGGCCTGCACGGCCATTACTCTGGGTATGCGCTGCCGGATGTGGTCGCGACGTTTTCCACCGCCTGTGCGCTCTATTTTTCTCTGGCGGCTCTCGCCACACACTGGCCGCGTGATTCCCTGGTCGCCGGATTCTTCGCCGGGCTGGCGTCGGCGACGAAATACTACGCCGCCCTGGCGATCATGCCCGTGGTGGCCGTTCATGCCCTGGGTCTTCGGGCGCGCGGGCCGGTAAGTAGGCCCAAGGTCTGGATCGACGGCAGAATCACATTCGCGACGGTTGCTTTCGTCGCGGCCTTTTTTTGGGCAACCCCGACATGCTTGTCGATCCGGTTTCTTATCTCCATGGCTTTTTCCAGGATGTGCCTACGTCCGTTTAGGCTATCTGCATGGCTTGCGTGCCTATCTGCATCAGTTCTCCCAATTCTGGCACTGGGAGAGCACCCTTGCCCTGTTGTTTGGGCTGGGGACGATGTACGCGCTGAAGCGCCGTCATGAAGAGGATCTTGTCCTGCTGGCCCTCGTCCTCCCGGCCTTTCTGTTCATCGGCGGCTGGCCGGGGGGATCGATCCACTACCTGTTGTTTGTCTATCCCACGCTGGCGCTTTTGTCCGCCGTGGTATTGACAGCCACGGCATCGTGCTTGGCGGCGAAAAAACTGGCGGTTGCGGGGCTCCTGGTGGGCTTTCTCTTCCGGCCCTTCTGCATGCTCGTGGTCGATGCCTGGACCCAGGTATCCCGCTCGGATTCGCGGAGGATCGCCTATCAATGGATCCAGGAACATGTTCCCGCAGGCCGCACCCTCGTCCGGGACTGGGCCTATCTCCCGCCCCTACCCAGCCGCCGGGACATCCTCGCCGTGGAACTGCACAAGGAGGACTTCAGCGACAGGTTCTTGCTCAGGCTGCGCCATACCCGCAGCTACCGCGTTGTCCATCTGCCGCCTCCGCCGGAAAAGATCGGCCTGCTTGCGGGTGATTATCTGATCACCAGCAGCGGATGTTATGCCCGTTTTTTTTCCCAGCCCATGCCGCTGGCTGCTCACCCGCTGGCAGCGGTGTTCCGAAGCCGGAAGGATTTCTACGCCCGCCTGCTCGGCCGCAGTGAAGGCATGGGATGGAGGCGCATCAAGTCCTTCGACACCGGCAAGGGCCCCCGCGTGCTTATCTTTCAGCGGCTTGGGCAGCAACCCTCTCCATGACACGGATCATGCGTGCGGCCGACTTGGCCCATGTATGCCGCTGAACATGGGCTGTTCCTGCCTTGCACCAGTGCCGCCGCCATTCTGCATCCGCGCACATGTGCTGCATCGCCTGCGTCCAGGCATCCACATCATCCACAGGAAGCAACACACCCGCCTCATCCACCACCTCGGCCACCGCCGGCACATCGGAGGCGATCACGGGCGTGCCGCAGGCCATGGCCTCCAGCGGCGGCGCACACCAGCCCTCGTAGAAGCTGGGAAAGACCAAGGCCGTGGCGGCATTGTAGAGATGCAGGAGTTCATCGTTCGATTGATCGAGCGGGCCTGTCAGGATGATTCGATCTTGCAGGCCCAGGTCGGCGATCCGTTGCCGCAGTCGTGTCGTGAAGGGCTCTTGATACGGCCCGGCCAGCACCAGGCACAAAGCCTGCTTCCTACCTGCGGTCTTCGCCATCGCCTCCACTAGCAACTGGACGTTCTTGTGCCTGGCAATGACACCGACATAGAGCATGAACGGCCCGTCGAGGTTGAAGCGCCGCTTGACGAATCGGCGGCAAGTGGCTGCAGGTAGTTCCCTGAAAGCCGGATCCACGCCGTGGCTCACGACGAAGATGCGGTCTTCGGGGATGTCGGTCAGGCGCAGCATATCGCGCTTGGTTGTTTCCGAAACGGCCAGGAAATAATCGGCATGGCGGCGGGCATAGGCAAAGGCACGGTTCAGGCTGCGCACGTGTTCCGGGGCGCACATCTCGGGCACCGCCTTGTAGGCGAGACCACGGATCGTACACAGCACCGGCGCCTGCCTGGTCGGCGGAAAATACAAATCCGGGGCGTAGAGCAGGTCGATTGCTCCCAGCCAGTGTTCGGCGCTTCCCATACCAAGGTATTTCCAAAGCGGAATCAGCAGCCGCATCGGCCATCGGCTGGCGTATTCGCTTACATGCGACTTGTCCCGCACAGAGGGAATGAGCGGGGGTGTGGGGGCGCGATTGAAGCACAGCAGGGCCCATTCGTGTTCCTCGTGTTCGACCAAGGCAGCATACAGGTTGCGCGTGTTGCGGCGCACGGCCCGCTCGCCATGCACCATCGCCGTGGCATCAAGGCCGATTCGCATTCATTCCCATCCTTCCATTCCCGCCAC
>CAZHOU010000207.1:0-2555 GCA_964534165.1 uncultured Zetaproteobacteria bacterium | reverse complement strand
GGGGGCGCGGCCGCGGGGGAGGGCTCGGGGTTGAGGCTCCGGGCCACGCCGTCGGCCATTGCGGCCAGAGAACCTACAACGGTGCGGCCATCCTAAGCCGCGCCGAGCCCCGGGACATTCTCACCTCCCTGCCCCGATTCGAGGATGCCCAGCGCCGGCTGCTTGCAGCCACCGTGGACGGGGTTCGCTACATCAATGTCTACATTCCCAACGGCCAGGAGGTGGGATCGGAGAAATATCAATACAAATTCTGCTGGCTGGAGGGGTTCTCGCATCTCCTGGCGCAAGAGTTGCAGCGACATGAGCGCCTGGTCGTGCTTGGTGATTTCAATATCGCACCCGCCGACATCGACGTGCACGATCCTCCACGCTGGCAGGGCAGGATCATGTGTTCGGAGGCGGAGCGGGCCGGATTCCGCAAACTGCTTGATCTCGGTCTTGTGGATGTCGTGCGATCGTTGCATCCCAAGGAGGGGATGTACACTTGGTGGGATTATCGTTTGAATGCATACAAGCGGGGCTGGGGCCTGCGCATCGATCACATCCTGGCCTCTCCGGCCATGAAGGCCGTGGCCGCAGGTGTGCATCGGGAACTGCGGCAACACGAAAGGCCAAGCGATCATGCGCCGGTCTGGGCTCAATTCGAGGTCAAGGATCCGACGACCCCTTGAGGATTCCGCTGCCCCTTCTCTGACACCGGGACCGGAGGCTCGACCTTCCGCTGCATTGCACCCACCGTGGGTTTCAAGTGCCGGCATCTTTCGGCCCCATCCATGCTTCCCCTACGCCCCCTCGCGACAGGTTCCTGAACTATACCCGAGCAAGTGGCGTCCGCGTGCGCGCTTTTTGTGATGCGGCTCACTTATCCGATCGGTCTGCGGTATTAGCTTCCCTCCATGACAAGGAGGCAGTCATGTATACACCTTTTGCACAGCCTTTCTCCGCATATCGCCTGCGAACTTCCGATGTCCCGATCGGGGGTTATCTTGTGATCGTTTCCCTGTGTCTTTGCCTGGCGGCGCTGACCAGCGTGTGAGGTGATGATCGGCCGCCTCGGGCTTTCGCCCGGATTGGGCGTGAGATCCTGCGTGGGCCGGAAAAATGGAGAAACAGATCCATGGGTTGCACGAAGACCAACGATCGTTTGCAACGCAATGGTGTGGATTTCGCGGCGCCGGACTTGCCCAGGGGACAAGAGAGGACGGAGGACTGAAAAAAGCGGTGATGGGATCGCCGTGGCGATGCTTTGGAGCCGGAAGCATCCCATGACCCGCGACCGCTTGCCAATCACGGATTTCAAGGCTGAGGACCGAGAAAGACTGAGTTCCGTCGTCCGCGATTGGTGATGAGTAAGGCGAGTAGGAAAGCGGGTCGGTTTCGCTTTCCCGTACCGGTTCCGTCCGGAAGGAGGTCTAAACGTCCTCGTTTTTCCGAAAGGCCGGCATGGGATCAAAGGAGGGATTCGAGCAGGCGGCGCAGATCTTCGATGCCACGCCTGTCGAGACTCGATACGGCCAGGGGTTCGGGGTTTCCGGGCAGCGCACCTTTCATCTCGGCAAGGCGACGGGTGCGCGCGTTGCCGGAAAGCTTGTCGGCTTTGGTGGCGATGACCCGCCACGGCCGGCCTTCGGCCTGCAACCATTCGATCAACTGCAGGTCGGCCGGCTTTGGCCCGTGGCGGATATCCATCAGAACCAGAACCAATACCGGTCCCGGAGAGGAGCGCAGATAGGCGGTGATGAGTTTCTCCCAGCGTACCCGTTCCCGTTTCGGGGCACGGGTGAAACCGTAGCCGGGGAGATCGACGAGCAACAACACGTTGTCGACCTCGAACAGATTGAGCAGGCGGGTGGAACCGGGCCTGGAGGAAGTCTTGACGAGGTTCCTTCGCCCGAAGATGGCATTCAGGAGGCTGGATTTCCCCACATTCGATGCGCCGGCTACGGCGATTTGCGGCCGATCCACATCCGGGAACCGCTCGGGATCCGCCGCCGATCGGAGGAAGCGCACATTCTGCCAGCGGATCTTCTGCATACGTCGAATCTGGCTTCGGCTCCCGCACGGTGCAAGCCCCTGGAGATGGTCAAGCAGGTGACAAGCAGCGAGGCGGGCGTTAGATTTGCCTAAATGATGTGCAGTTCTTTTTCCACCGTGCAGCCGCGTTTCAGGTTCGGGAATCTTCCCATCGATGTGCCGTTGGCGCTGGCACCGATGGCCGGCATTACCGATCTGCCCTTCCGGCGCCTGTGCAAGCACTTGGGGGCGGGGATCCTGATCACCGAGATGATTGCCTCCCGCGCCGTGGCGCAGGGAAGCGGGCGCAGCCGGAAGATGGCCGAGATCGGCGAGGATGAGCATCCCATCGGCATCCAGATCGCCGGTTCCGATCCGGATTACATGCGCCGTGCCGCACGCTGGGCCGTGGATTGCGGGGCGGACTTCGTGGACATCAACATGGGTTGTCCGGTGAAGAAGGTGTGCAGACAGGAAGCCGGTTCGGCACTGCTCAGGGACGAGAGAAAGGTGGCCCGCATCCTTGCGGCGGTGGTCGGCGC
>CAZHOU010000206.1:0-2558 GCA_964534165.1 uncultured Zetaproteobacteria bacterium | reverse complement strand
GAGATGGGCAAGGACGGTCGGCTGCGCGTGCCGGATCGACCGATCGTGGCCTTTATCGAGGGGGACGGCATCGGCCCGGACATCTGGCGCGCAACCCATCGAATTCTCGATGCGGCCGTGGAAACGGCCTACGGCGGCAAGCGGAAGATCGCCTGGATGGAGGTCTTCGCCGGCGAGAAGGCGTGGAATCTCTACGGCAAGACGGACGAGGCCTGGCTTCCGGACGAGACGATGGAGGCCTTCCACGAGTATCGGGTCGGACTCAAGGGCCCGCTCACCACGCCCGTCGGCGGCGGCTTCCGGTCGCTGAACGTTACCCTGCGGCAGACCCTGGATCTCTACGTCTGCCTGCGGCCCGTCAAGTACTACCCCGGTGTGCCCAGCCCGGTGCGCCACCCCGAAAAGGTGGACATGGTCATCTTCCGTGAAAACACCGAGGACATCTACGCCGGCATCGAATGGCCGCAGGGTTCGGAGGAGGCGAGGAAGCTCATTGAATTCCTGATCCGTGACATGGGCGTCGGCAACATCCGCTTCCCCGAGACCTCCGGGATCGGCATCAAGCCGGTCAGCCGCGAGGGCACGGAGCGTCTGGTGCGCGCAGCCATCCGCTACGCCCTCGAACACGGCCGCAAGTCGGTGACCCTGGTGCACAAGGGCAACATCATGAAATACACCGAGGGCGCCTTCCGCAGCTGGGGCTATGAACTGGCCAAGCGCGAGTTCGGCGCCGAGGAGATCGACGGCGGGCCTTGGTGCCGCCTGCCGCAGGGTCTGATCATCAAGGATGCCATCGCCGATATCACCCTGCAGCAGGTGTTGACTCGGGCCGAGGAATTCGATGTCATCGCCACCCTGAATCTGAACGGGGACTACCTTTCCGATGCCCTGGCGGCCCAGGTCGGAGGCATCGGTATCGCGCCGGGAGCGAACATCAATTACGTCACCGGGCATGCGATCTTCGAGGCCACGCACGGCACGGCACCGAAGTACGCCGGCAAGAACATGGTGAATCCATCGTCGATGACCCTGTCCGGGGCCATGATGCTGCGCTACATGGGCTGGGGTGAGGCGGCGGATCTGGTGGAGAAGGGCATCACCGGCGCCATCAAGGCCAAGACCGTCACCTACGATTTCGAACGCTTGATGCAGGGCGCCAAGCGTCTCGGCACATCCGAGTTCGCCGAGGCCGTCGTGGCCCACATGATCTCGGAACGGGAGGCCGCCAGCGAGGCGGACCAGTACGATATGCTGGCCGCCCGCTTCAAGGAGTTGTTCGAGGCTGGGGCCGAGAAGAGCGGTGAGTTCGCACAGGCGGCGCTGGAAAAGGCGCGCCAGCAACTGACGGCGGCGGGGGCCTTCAGCGAGGAGCAGGGCCAGAAGCTTAAGAGCTTTCTGGAGAGAGATTTCTCCCAGATGGCGGCGGCCATGCGCGACGAGGCCAGGGAACGCCTGAATCCGGTTCGTTTGGGAGCCGGGGCCCTCTCCTCCATTTCCTCCCTTCTGCACGCCACCAGTTCGGCACTCGCCGATGTCGCCAAGCGGGCCGACAAGGTTCTTGTCTGTCGCGCCGGCGAGGTGACGAGCGCCGGTACGCTCACCTGTCTGGCCTGCGGGCATGAGATTCACTTGAAGCGCACCGGACGTATTCCGCCGTGTCCGAAATGCCATCGCACGGAGTTCAGGAAGAGCTATTGATATCAGCCGCTTCGGCGGCGGAGGGAAAAGGATTCGTTCACACACTGTATCGGGGAGGGGCAATGACCCCCGCGGGTCGGGGGTCGCAATTCATCATGAAGGAGAAGTTTGATGATCGATCTGGCCCATATTCATCCGATGCTGGTGCATTTCCCTCTGGCACTTCTGCCGGTGGCCCTGGGATTTCAGTTGTATGCGCTCGTGCGCGGGGAGAGCCTGTTCAGTCGCGGCTGGGCACAAAATGCGGCCATGGTGTTGCTGATGCTGGCCGCGACCGCGGCCGTGGCGGCAGCCATGTTCGGCGATGTGGCCCTGGATCAGGCCGTGGCTACCGGTGTTTCGGAATCGCTGCTCGATACTCACGAGGATCTGGGCATGACCAGCGCCGTGTTATTGGTGCTGTTGGCCCTTGGTGACGGCTGGCTGTTTTGGCGCCGGCAGTCCTCCATGAAGGTCAGTTGGGGCTTCTGGCTGGTCGGGGCGGTCGTTTTCTTGGTGTTGATCGTCACCGCCTGGCACGGCGGCCGCCTGGTCTACGATCTGGGGATCAACGTCCATCTCAAGGGGCATTGAAAACGGCTGCAAAAGCGGTGACAATCAAACAATGCATCGCTTCGGAGAGATGGCTGAGTGGTCGAAAGCGGCGGTCTTGAAAACCGTTGACCCGCAAGGGTCCGAGGGTTCGAATCCCTCTCTCTCCGCCAGAAATGCAGGAGGAAAAAAGGGACAGTTTCGGAAAAGTGAAACTGTCCCTGACTATCCAGGGTTCAGGGTTCAGGGTTCAGGGATCAGGGGTCAGAATTCACCAATCACCAATCACTGATCACCAATAACCGCCTTTATTGCCAATCACCAATCAC
>CAZHOU010000205.1:0-2593 GCA_964534165.1 uncultured Zetaproteobacteria bacterium | reverse complement strand
TGAGTAAAAAAAGTGAGATGTTAGACGGGAGACGAAAAGAGAGGGACTGAGGGCCGAGGGGAAAGCGAAGGACTGAGGACTGAGGACTGAGTTAAAAAACGTGAGATGTTAGACGTGAGATGTGAGACGTGAGACGGGAGATTGGAGGCGGGATGGGTGATCGGGAAATGGGCTGGATGCGTGGCTGGTTGTTCAATCATCCATCCCAACCACAATTCACCGAACTTATACCCTCCATCCGCGATTCCATCGGGATTCCGTGCTAAAATCATATCAATTGTCCATGCCATCGAGGAGCGAACAGCCATGCCCAAGGTGCCGCATTTCTATCTATGGATCAACGGGGAAGCGCAAGAAGGCAGCGACAGCCTCGAGGTGCGCAACCCCTTCGACAATTCACTGGTGGCCACGGCTTCCATCGCCGACCGCAAGCAAATCGAAACCGCGGTGCGCGGGGCCGCCGAGGCCTTCCCGACCCTGAAGGCCATGAGTCGCCATGAGCGGGCGGAATTGCTGCATAACATGCGGGAGGGTTTCGAGGGCGCGCATTCCGAAATCGTGGATGCACTGATCCTGGAAGGCGGCAAACCCCGCGTGTTCGCGGAGCAGGAATTTTCGCGCACGCTGGCCGTGTTTTCCTGGGCCGCGGAAGAGGCCAGGCGTTTCTGCGGCGAACAGATCCCCCTGGACGGCATGGAGCGGGGCCGGGGCTACGCCGGTTACACCCGGCGCGAGCCCATCGGCCCTGTTCTCGGCATCTGCCCTTTCAATTTCCCCCTCAATCTTGTGTCGCACAAGGTGGCGCCGGCGCTGGCCGTCGGCAATCCCATCCTGATCAAGCCGCCGAGCAACACGCCGATTTCGGCCCTCATCATGGCGCGCATCGCCAGCGAAGCCGGTGTACCGCACGGCTGCCTGAACGTGCTGCCGATGCGTCACGAGGATGTGTCGCTCCTGCTCGAGGACTCCCGAATCCGCTTGATCAGCTTCACCGGCAGCCCGCAAACAGGCTGGGCGCTGAAGAAGGCGGCGGCCCGGCAACCGGTGATCCTGGAGTTGGGAGGGAACTCGGGCACCATCGTGGACGCCTCGGCCGAGATCGGCTGGGCTGCCACCCGCTGCGCCCTGGGCGGCTTCGCCCAGGCCGGGCAATCGTGCATCGCCGTGCAACGCATCTATGCCCATCGCGATGTATGGGATCCCTTCGTGGACGCGCTGGTGCGCGAAGCCGAGGGGATGAAGAGCGGCGATCCCCGGGAGGAGGATGTCGTGGTCGGTCCGGTCATCAACGGCGATGCCGCCGAGCGCATCCTGGCCTGGGTGGACGAAGCCGTTCGCGCCGGCGCCCGAATCCTGTGCGGCGGCAAGCGCCTCGACCTCGGCTGCGGCAACGTGATCCTGCCCACCGTGCTCGTCGATGTGCAGGAGTCGATGAACGTCTGCCGCCGGGAGGTCTTCGGCCCCGTGGTCACGGTCGCTCCCTACCGGGAACTGGAGGAGGCGGTGACGCGCATCAACGATTCCGAATATGGCCTGCAAGCCGCCATCTTCAGCAATGATTTCAAGCATATCCGCTATGCGATCGAGAACCTGGAAACGGGCGGCGTGGTGGTCAATGATTTCCCCACCTACCGCGTCGATCACATGCCCTACGGCGGCGTCAAGGGCTCCGGCCTGGGGCGCGAGGGCATCCGCTCGGCCATGCTCGAAATGAGCCAGGAAAAGATGGTGGTGATCCGCGAATAAACTGCAAGATCCATGCACCCGAGACGGTTATCGGCGACCTTCACGATCCTGCTGCTGCTCGCTCCAATCCCGGCCGGCGCCAATGGGGGCCTTGCCCGCATCACGGCCATCGACATCAGTGGTCTCAAATACACGCAATCGCGTACCGTACGGCGTGAACTGCCGTTTCGGGAAGGAGATCTGTGGCTGCCGGACGACAAGGGCATCGCCGAACGGCGTCTGCGCAATCTGGGATTGTTCAGCGAGGTCGTTGTCAACCCTCCCAATGAGGAGGGGATCGTGCTCATCCACGTACACGATCGCTGGCCGCTGTTTGTGCTGCCGGAGGCCACGCGATCCGACGTCGGCAAATCCAGCGCCGGCTTCACGCTGACCGACTACAACCTGTGGGGACTGCAACACGAGCTGCGTCTGGCCGTGCGCGAGGAGACGGGAAAGAATTTCAGCAGCCTTACCGGCACGACCCTGAGCGGCGGTTATCTCTGGCGCCGGATCGGAGACGGCCCATTCAGCTTGAGCCTTTCCGGCAATGCCGGCCGGCGTGTGTTCGATGCCTTCGAGAACGGTTTGTTGGTCGGCCAGTTCAAGGAGAGAAACTATGGCTGGCGCGGCGGGATCAGCGTGGCGCTGGGGCCTGTGCCCGGCGAGGGATGGGATGCCGGGCTCGGCTTCGCCAGCAACACATCGAAGTTCAGGCGCATCAACGGCAAGGCACCATCCGGTGTGGAGGACCGGCGGCGCAACGCCATGCCAGGCACCCTGGCCTACCACCGGAGTTACGAACACACACACCTTCAGACCGCGTTGACCAACAACTCAACCCAGCAAGGCCCACCTAACATCGATT
>CAZHOU010000204.1:0-2612 GCA_964534165.1 uncultured Zetaproteobacteria bacterium | reverse complement strand
TCGTCGGTGATGCGTGGGTGTGGAGGCGGTGTGGGATGGCTGGGGGGTCGGACCGGGGGCGAAGAGGCCGGTCAGGGTTGAGGTTCCCATCCTGAGCTCGGGCATGAGTTGCGGCGCCCGGTCTGCGGAGGCCAGGGTGGCGCTGGCCAAGGGCGCCGAGCGGGTCGGCACCGGCATCTGTTCGGGCGAAGGCGGTATGCTGCCGGAGGAGCAGGCGCAGTGCAGCCGCTACTTCTACGAATTGGCCTCGGCCCACTTCGGCTTCTCGATGGATCTTCTGAAAAAGGTGCAGGCCTTTCATTTCAAGTGTGGGCAGGGAACCAAGACCGGAACCGGCGGCCACCTTCCCGGCTGCAAGGTCACGGCCCGGATCGCGACGGTGCGGGGCCTGCGGGAAGGCGAGGACGCCGTCTCCCCCTCGCGCTTTCCGGACTGGGATTCGCTTTCCGCCTACCGGGATTTCGCGGCCGCCGTGCGCACGGAGACCGGAGGCATCCCGGTCGGCGTCAAACTCTCGGCCCAGCACATCGAGGAGGATCTGGACGCGGCCTTCGAGATCGGTGTCGATTACGTCATCTTGGACGGACGCGGTGGCGGAACCGGTGCGGCGCCCCTCATCCTCCGCGACAACATTTCGGTGCCCACGATCCCGGCCCTGGCCCGTGCCCGCCGGCATCTGGATCGTTCGGGCAAGCGGAATGTGACGCTGCTTGTCACCGGTGGCCTGCGCACCCCGGCGGATTTCGCCAAGGCGCTGGCCCTGGGCGCGGACGGTTTGGCCATCGCCAACGCCGCCATCCAGGCCATCGGCTGCCTGGGTATGCGCGCCTGTCATACGAACAACTGTCCGGTGGGTATCGCCACCCAGAAGTCGCATCTGCGCGCCCGCCTGCACGTGGATGCGGCGGCCGAGCGTCTGGAGCGTTTTCTGAAGGCCAGCGTGCAACTGATGACGCTTCTGGCGCGCGCCTGCGGCCACTCCCATCTCCGTCGCTTCAACATCGACGATCTGAGCACCTGCAAGCATGAAATGGCGAGGCTCACCGGGATCCGTTACGCCGGTATCGGTTCATGCGACTGAGGAACACGGCCGACGCCTACGGATGGCCGGCCATCGCCCTACATTGGCTGATGGCTGCGGCCATCTTCGCTCTTTTTGCCTTGGGCCTGTGGATGCGCAGCCTGGGTTACTACCATCCCTGGTATCACAGGGCTCCCGAACTGCACCAGAGCGTCGGCATGACGGTGATGGCACTGCTGGTGATGCGCCTTGTCTGGCGCACGGTCAACGTCCAGCCCATGATCCTTGGTGCCCCCTGGGAACGCCTCG
Organism: uncultured Zetaproteobacteria bacterium; assembly: GCA_964534165.1. Lineage (GTDB taxonomy): Bacteria > Pseudomonadota > Zetaproteobacteria > Mariprofundales > Mariprofundaceae > CAZVLQ01. Next base: position 1,282 of record CAZHOU010000204.1, on the reverse strand, counting down.
GCGCCGGCATCGTACACCGTCTCCACTACCTCTTGATGCTCATGCTCACCGTTTCGGGCTATCTGATTCCCACGGCGGAGGGTCGGGGCTTCGACGTCTTTGCGCATCTGCACGTGCCGGCGCTCACCACGCTTTCGCCGCATCAGGCGGACGTGAACGGCGCCGTGCACCTCTACGCCGCCTGGGCGATCATGATTCTGGCCTTGCTGCATTCCCTGGCGGCGCTGAAGCATCATTTCATCGATCGTGATGCGACCCTTTTGCGCATGTTGGGGGTTCCCGCTCGATCCTGATGCATGCCAGCTTGATCCGGTGGAGTGGACAAGGAAGCGGTCCGGGGTATTCTGCCCCCTGCCTGGCCCCGCGTGGTGCCTTTTTACCGGGGGAGGAGTGTGGCGGCTCCTTCTTCCGTGTGGGCGGTGCGAGGGATCCAGCGGTTTTCGATACAAAGGAGGGAGAAGATGACGGATGCGAAGATTGCGGCGAAGGAACCGGCGGTGCTCGAGCTTGAGCCGGGCACCTATTATTGGTGCGCTTGCGGCCGTTCGGGCAATCAGCCCTTCTGCGACGGTTCGCATGAAGGCACGGAATTCGAGCCCAAGGCCTTTGAAATCAAGGAGAGGCAGACGGTGGCCTTGTGCCAGTGCAAGCATACGGGCAATCCGCCTTTCTGCGACGGTACCCACAAAGATCTTTGATCCGTATTTTTTCCATTCCCCGGCGTGAGGGATCCTGATTTCCACGGCCACCGAGAGCGGCCGTGGGTTCCGGTGGCAGGTTTCGGGTCCTGATCGGCCAAGGGAGAAGGGAGCAGGCCATGGCGCAGCAGCGAATGAATGTACAAGCCCCGATCGAGCGCTTGTTTGCAAGGCGCTGGAGTTCCCGGGCCTTTGCGGCCGACAAGGCGGTTTCCTCCGATATGATTGCCTCCTGTCTGGAGGCCGCCCGCTGGGCCCCGTCCTGTTACGGGGAGGAGCCGTGGCGCTTCGTGGTCGTGGATCGTTTCGAGGACGAAATGAGCTGGCACGACCTGTTGCAGGCCCTGGCCGAGAAAAACCGTCACTGGGCGAAAAACGCGCCGGTGCTCATCGTCGCCGCCGCCGAGCCGGAATTTTCCCAGAGCGGTGCCCCCAATCGCTGGGCCGAGTACGACACCGGCCAGGCGACGGTCTGCCTCTGCCTCCAGGCCGCGGCCCTGGGTCTGGCCAGCCATCAGATGGGGGGCTTCGATGCCGAGGCGGTCCGGCATGCCGTGGGCATGCCGGAGCAGCTGAAGGTCATG
>CAZHOU010000203.1:0-2644 GCA_964534165.1 uncultured Zetaproteobacteria bacterium | reverse complement strand
TTGGACCGGGTTGCGCGGATGGATGCGGTGGGAATTCTTCACTTTCGAGGGACAGGGGAATGGACGGCGCTGACCACGGCGCTCCGAGGTGCACGTGACCGAAGATCCGCTTCAAAAGGTTGGATTCCCGGTCTCCTTGCGCATGGCTCTCGGAATTCACCCGTCAAGAATCCCGCCCTTTCTCCTTCCCCGGCATTTCTTTCTTCTTCAGGTACCTCATGCACCAATCGAGCGCGGAAGCCTCGTCGGTGATGATCCCATCCAACTGCTTCTCGTAGGCGAGGCGGATAATTTTTCCCATTTCCGGCCCCGGCTTAAGGCCCAGTTGCAGGAGCATGCGGCCGTTGACGATGGGTTCCGGCTTGCCCTTGTCCGCGGCCAGTCTCCTTGCCGTCTCAAGCCATGCCAGCGCCGGACGGCTGTGCGGCCGCGGTGGCCGGGCGGAAGCATCGGCCTCGACCAGGGCCTCCCACATCTCGATATCGGCCGGTTCAAGACGGTGCGCCAATCTGCGCACGGCCCGGGCCGTGGGGCGGCCGTGCATATGGCAGAGATGCTCCTTGACCAGGGGAGCGACCCGCTCGAAAATCCATGCCGGTGCGCCGATGCGGTCGAGAAATTCCCGGCTGCGTTCAACACCGACGCGACTGTGCTCGGGCGAGCGGATGCGGCCCTGTTCATCACGATACGTGCAAACGGGTTTTCCAAGATCGTGGCACAACGCGGCGAACACGAGCACGGTTCGTCTCCGGTCCCTCCAATCCCGGTCCCGGGCTGCGAGGGCGGCGCAGTCGACGGCCAGCAGCGTGTGCCTCCACACATCCCCTTCAGGATGCCATTTGGGTTCCTGGGGGCACTCCACCAGGGCATTCAATTCCGGATACAACTCCAGCCACTGCGTTTGCTGCAATACGGTGAGGCCGGAAGAGGGATGGCGGCCCGAAGTCCATTTTTCCCACTCCATCCAGATGCGCTCACGCGGCAGGGATCCGGCCTCTCCGCGCAAACGTCGGCAGAGTTCGACCGTTTCCGGAGCCAGTTTGAAATCGAAACGGGAGGCAAACTGCATGCCCCGCAACACCCGCAGGGGGTCCTCGGAAAAGGCAGGTGAAACATGCCTCAGGATGCCGGCCCGCAGGTCCCTGCGGCCGCCATGAAAATCCAGCAAATCACCTGTAAGGGGGTCCAGCATCATGGCGTTGATGGTGAAGTCCCGGCGCTTGCTGGCTGTCTCCGGGTCCAGATGCGGATCCGTACGGACGTCAAAACCCTTGTGCCCGGGAGCTGTCTTGTATTCTCTGCGTGGAAGCGCGATGTCCACGCAGGCACCGTCGCGCCAGAGCTTGAAGACCCCAAAGCGACGTCCCACCCATTCGACCCGGCCGATGCCGGCCAAAATCTGCCGCAGGCGCTGCCAATCGAGGCCGTAGACCTCAAGATCGGGGTCACCGAGACCCTTCCCCAGAAGCAGGTCGCGGACGGAGCCGCCCACCAGCCAAGCCCGACCTCCGGCATCCGCAATGAGGCGGCAGAGTTCTTTGACGAAGGAAGGGACTTTCCCGATCATGAGTTGCATGAATCAGAAACCGGCACGGCGTTTGTGCAGGTTCACGCCAATCCCGGTTATCGAGGAAGAGCGCTTGCCGGAGGCCGCACCCGACCCGGCATGTTTTCGTTTCGGTCGAGGGAACAATCGTGGGCGAGGAAGCATCTGTGAATCATGCAGGATTCGCCCGACTTTGCCATATCGTCATCCATCGCCTGCATTCGACAAGCCGAAAAGGAGCGGCTATGTTCATGTAAAAATCGAATGAGAGGTGCTGCCATGCGCTGGTCCGAAACCAAAGATGCCGACAGGCCCGCATTTCACCGCAAAAAGATCACCGTGGTCGGCGCCGGCCACGTCGGTGCCACCACGGCCTTTATCGCCGCCCAGAAGGAACTGGCCAACATCGTCCTGATCGATATCATGGAAGGAGTGCCGCAGGGGAAAGCGCTCGATATGTATGAGTCCTCCCCCATTCTTGGCTTCGATGCCGTTGTGCATGGCACCCAGGATTACAAGGATACGGCCGATTCGGATCTGGTGATCATCACCGCCGGCATGGCCAGGAAGCCCGGCATGAGCCGTGAGGATCTGCTTTCCACCAATGTCAAGATCGTGGCCGAGGTAACCCGTCAGATCGTAACCTATTCGCCGGAATGTGTCCTGCTCGTGGTCACCAATCCGCTGGATGCCATGGTCTACACCGCCAAACAGGTTTCGGGCTTTCCGAAGCAGCGGGTCATCGGCATGGCGGGTGTGCTCGATTCGGCCCGCATGCGCGCCTTCATCGCCCAGGAACTGGATGTCTCGATCGAGAACGTGGCGGCCATCGTGCTCGGCGGTCACGGGGATACGATGGTGCCGCTGCCGCGGTATTCCACCGTCGCCGGCATCCCGATTACGGAGCTGATGCCGAAAGAGCGTGTCGAGGCGATCTGTAAGCGCACGGCCCGGGGCGGAGCCGAGATCGTGGCACACTTGAAGAGCGGATCGGCCTTTTATGCTCCCGGAGCATCGGTGGTCCAGATGGCCGAAGCCATCATCAAGGACAAGAAACGCATCCTGCCCTGCGCCGCCTATCTGGAAGGGGAATACGGC
>CAZHOU010000202.1:0-2650 GCA_964534165.1 uncultured Zetaproteobacteria bacterium | reverse complement strand
TACACCCTGGGGCCGCTGACCACCGACATCGCGCCGGGCTACGACCACATCACCAGCGCCATCGGCGCCGCCCAGATCGGCTGGTACGGCTGTGCCATGCTGTGCTATGTCACGCCCAAGGAGCATCTGGGGCTGCCCAACAGGCAGGATGTCAAGGACGGGGTGATCGCCTACAAGATCGCCGCCCATGCGGCCGATCTGGCCAAGGGGCATCCCGGGGCGCAGGCGCGGGACGACGCCCTGTCCAAGGCCCGCTTCGAGTTCCGCTGGCAGGATCAGTTCAATCTGAGTCTGGATCCGGAAACCGCCCGAGCCTTCCATGACGAGACGCTGCCCAAGGAATCGGCCAAGGTGGCCCACTTCTGCTCCATGTGCGGGCCGAAATTCTGTTCGATGAAGATCACGCAGGAGGTGCGCGACTATGCGCGCACCCACGGACTGGATACCGAAGAGGCGCTTGCCAAGGGCATGGAACGGCAGGCGCAGGAGTTCGTGGCCCAGGGCGGCGAGATCTATCGCAAGGCCTGAGCGTGAACGGGAGACGGGAGAAGGAAGACGGGAGACGGAAAAAACCATCTTCTTCCATCTCACGTCTCACGTCCGGGTCTTGAGAGGGAGTGGAAATGCTGAAAGCACGTGACATCATGAACCCGAAACCGCCGTTCTGTCATTTGGATACGCCGGTCAAGAAGGTGGTGGCCAAGCTGGCCCAAGCCGACGTGACCGGTCTTCTGGTCGTGGACGAGGAGCGGCGCCTGCAGGGTGTGATTACCGAATCCGACCTCGTGGAGCAGGAGCGACAGTTGCATGTGCCGACGGCCATTGCCGTGTTCGACATGGTCATCCCTCTGGGTGTGGAACGCTTCGAGCGGGAGCTTGCACGCATGCAGGCGCTCACGGCCGCCGATCTGATGACGCGCCGGGTGCAGACCGTGAGCCCGGATGCGGATCTGGACGAGATCGCCGCCGTCATGAGCGACAGGAAGATTCACTTTCTACCGGTGGTCGACGGCGAGGAGATCGCCGGCGTCATCACCCAGCACGATGTCATCAAGGCCTTGGCGCAACGCCGGCGGCATTGATCACGAAGCGGCTTCACGGCGAGTCGGGGACCGCCGCCTTCGCCGCCAGATTCGCGAAAAGGCTGCAACCTGGAGATGTGCTGGCGCTCGCCGGCGAACTCGGCACGGGCAAGAGCGTCTTTGCCCGGGGTGTGATGCGCGGTCTGGGGGTCCGGGACGAGGCTCTGCCCAGCCCCACCTTCGCCCTCATTCAGGAATACCGGGCTGCCGGCTGCAAGGTCGCGCACATGGACTGGTATCGCATCCACTCCATCGAGGAACTGGAGCTGCTTGGAGTGCGGGACTATTTTGCACCGCCGTGGATCTGCCTGATCGAGTGGCCGCAGAGGGGTGCCTCCCTGCTGCCCCGTAACTCCATCCGGGTGGAACTGGAATTCGTGCCCGACGCGCCCGAGGCACGCCTGCTCCGGATCATACATCCGATCGAGGACCGATGATTCGCAACCGGTGAAGAATGGCGGGATAACCCCCACTCTTCCACCTCCCACCTCCCGTATCTCTGCATCCTCGGCGCCTTGGCGAGAGATGATCTCGCAAAGATCGCAAAGAACGCAAAGGTCGAGTCTTTCCATCTCCCGTCTTACGTCTTACATCTCCCATCTCTCGCCTCACATCTCCCATCTCACATTCTTTCCCGTCTCACATCTCACGTCTTACGTCTCACGTCTAACATCTCACGTTTATTCCGCTCAGTCCTCAGTCCTCAGTCCCTCGCTTTTCCCTCAGTCCTCAGTCCTATGTTTTTTCGTCTCCCGTCTCCCATCTCACGTTTTTTTACTCAGTCCTCAGTCCTTTCCAGGATTCAGGGTTCAGGGATCAGAAAACAGAAAATTCACCGATCACAAATCACCAATTACCGATTTTTAGTCTCCCATCTCTCGCCTCACATCTCACGTTTTTTTTACTCAGTCCTCAGCACTCAGTCCTTCGCCCCCTAATCCCCAGTCACCGCCTTAAAACACCTGGCCAGTGCCGAAATAGACACGCCAGTTGTGCGTGGCCATTCCATAGGCAATGTCCGAGCGGAAGGTGCCCTTGACCAGCCAACGCAGGGTGATGCGGGCGCCGCCGCCCATGCCGACGATCAGGCTCTTGCCCAGCGCCGGCCGCCTCCGGTTCCAGATCTGGCCCAGATCGGTGAAACCGACGAGTTGAAAATTACCTCCGCGGCTGACAGGGAAGCGTCCCTCCAGGTTGGCATACAGGTAGTAGGTGCCCTGCAATTCGCCGGGAAGATAACCGCGCAATCCGCGGCTGCCGCCGATGTCGAACAGCCCATCCTGGAGAACCTTGCCGCTGGCACCGCCGCCGCTGACGCGGAAATCGAAGGTGTTATGCGTGCCCGGGACGGGCAGGTGCGAACTCATGGCCACGTTCTGGCGGTAGACATTGATCGTGGAGCCGAGAATGGCATGCGCGACATCGATGGCGTAATTGAAGCGGAAACCGGTCAGCCAGGTGATGTGATCGTCAACCAGGTTGTAGCTCAGGTCGACCTGCATGGAATTGCACCTCCGGTCCTCCACACCGGATGGTGCCTTGCCGTTGATGCGCCTGAACTTCGATGT
>CAZHOU010000201.1:0-2682 GCA_964534165.1 uncultured Zetaproteobacteria bacterium | reverse complement strand
GCCGCAGGCTCGCACGCGGATCGTCTATAATGACGGGGAATCGAAAGTCAGGAGTCGCCATGACGCTCTCGATCGGCCTGTTGCTGCTTGTCATCCTGCTTGCGACGGCCTACATGCGCCTTTCCGTCTGGATCTGGGGTGCCCTGACCGCAGTCGTCCTGGCCCTCGCCACGTACGGCGCCCACCGGCCGACGATGTTTCTGGTCGTCGTCTGGATTCTCTTTCTGCCGGCCTGGGCGCTGTTGGGGCTTTCTCCCCTGCGCCGATTCCTGTTCACCCGTCATCTGTTGCCGTTGTTCCGAAAGGCGTTGCCACCGCTGTCGGAGACGGAACAACAGGCGCTGGAAGCCGGAACCACCTGGTGGGACGCGGAGCTGTTCAGCGGCAAGCCGGCATGGGAAAAATTGCGCGGACAGCCAGCTCCACATCTGAACTCGGAAGAGCAGGCCTTCCTCGACGGGCCGGTGGAAACCCTGTGCGCCATGTTGGACGAATGGAAGATCAATCACGAACTGCGCGATCTGCCGCCCGATGTGTGGAACTTCATCCGCGGACAAGGCTTCTTCGGCATGATCATTCCGAAGCGTTACGGCGGCCTCGAGTTCTCCGCCCAGGCGCACTCGGCCGTGGTGATGAAGGTGGCGAGCCGCAGCATCACAGCCGCAGTCACGGTCATGGTGCCCAATTCCCTCGGTCCCGGGCAACTGCTGCTCAATTACGGCACCGAGGAGCAGAAGTCGCACTATCTTCCGCGCCTGGCCCGGGGTGAAGAGATCCCCTGTTTTGCCCTCACCAGTGCCTGGGCCGGCAGCGATGCCGCCTCCATGCGGGATACGGGGGTCGTCTGCAAGCAAGAATTCCGCGGCAAAAAAACCGTCGGTATCCGCCTCAACTGGGAGAAACGGTACATCACGCTGGCGCCGGTGGCGACCGTGCTTGGCCTCGCCTTCAAGCTTTACGATCCGGATCGTATCCTTGGAGACCAGGAGGAGCGCGGCATCACGCTGGCCCTGATTCCGACCGACACGCCCGGTATCGAGATCGGCGAGCGGCATTGGCCGTTGGATCAGGCCTTTCAGAACGGACCGGTTCGCGGCCGGGACGTTTTCATCCCCCTGGACTGGATCATCGGCGGTGCCGATTACATCGGCCAGGGCTGGCGCATGCTGATGGAATGCCTTGCCGACGGCCGCGCCATTTCGTTACCCGCTCTCTCCGCCGGTGCCGGCAAGGTGTGCGCGCGCGCCGCCGGTGCCTATGCCCGGATCCGGCGCCAGTTCAAGGTCCCCATCGGGCGCATGGAGGGCGTGGGCGAGGCCCTGGCCCGCATCGCCGGCCATACCTACGCCATCGATGCCGTACGTCAAATGACGGTCGTGGCCGTGGATGGCGGCGAAAAACCCTCGGTCATCTCCGCCGTTGCCAAATATCATTGCACCGAGCGCATGCGGAAAGTCGTCAACGACGCCATGGATGTCTTCGGGGGCACGGCCATCATCATGGGACCCCGCAATCTCCTGGCGCGCGTCTACGAGGCCATCCCCATCAGCATCACGGTGGAGGGGGCGAACATTCTGACCCGCAGCCTGATCATCTTCGGCCAGGGTGTCGTGCGCTGCCACCCGTACCTGCTGGCCGAGCTGCGCGCCGCCGCCATGGAAGACGAGACCGCCGCCTTGCGTGAATTCGATCGTGCCATCTTCGGGCATCTGGGTTTCGTGTGGAGCAATCTGGTGCGCAGCCTGTTTTTGGGCCTCACGGGTGGCCGCCTTGCGCGCACCCCATTCCCGGGGGTCTGCGGCCGCTACGCACAGCAGATCGAACGCATGAGCGCCGCCTTGGCGCTGATGTCGGATGTGGCTTTGGCCGTCCTGGGCGGGGACCTGAAGCGCCGGGAGAGCCTCTCCGGGCGTCTCGGCGATGTCCTGGCGCAGTTGTACATCGCATCCGCCGCCATCAAGCGTTTCGAGGCCCAGGGTCGGCCCGCGGAGGACGTGCCGTACCTGCATTGGGTCTGCCGCGATGCCCTATATCGATCGCAAAAGAGTTTGGAGGGATTTCTGCGGAATTTTCCCCTGCGAGGGCTGCGGCCGCTGCTGCGTTTCTTCGTCTTTCCCGTCGGCAGACCGTTTGCCCCACCCGAAGACCTTCAGATGCAAAAGCTGGCGGCGGCGATCATGGAAGACGGAGAGAGCAGGAGTAGGCTCACCCAGGGGATCTACCTCACCACGGATGCGGAAGATCCCCTGGGTCGCATTGAACACGCCTTCGGGAAGGTGCTGGCCGCCGCCGCAGCCGAGGAGAAGATGCGCCAGGCCCTGAAGACGGGAATGATCAAGGCCGAATACGGGGAGGAGGCGATCTCGGAGCTGCTCCGAGCCAAAGTCATCGATCGCCGTGAGGCCAAAGCCCTGCGTGCCAGCGAGCAGGCGGTCTGGCAGGCGATTGTCGTCGACGCCTTCGAGCCCACGGCGTTGGGAGCGGTGAGTGTACGGCGCCGAAGGGCGGGAAGCGGAGGGAGGAGAGGGAAAGAGAAGAAAAAAAAGGTGGGTCCGGGTTAGTAGCCGGCGTTGGCGCAGCCGCTGCCGTCGTCCGCCGGAGTGAAGGATTTTCCGCAACCGCAGGTGGCCGCGGCATTGGGGTTGCGAATCACGAAGGACTCCCCCTGCAACGTGGATTGAT
>CAZHOU010000200.1:0-2692 GCA_964534165.1 uncultured Zetaproteobacteria bacterium | reverse complement strand
CTTTGAGATAGGATTAACGGTCTAATCCTCGGGTTTATGAATAGTTCAGGTTAGAAAATGCCAAGCTGGAGTTTGGCCGTTTCGCTCATCATCGAGCGATCCCAAGGGGGATCGAACACGAGTTCCACATTCACCTCGGTGACATTCCTGACCGCCAGAAGCTTGGCCCGCACATCCTCCACCAGAATGGGTCCCATACCGCAACCGGGCGCGGTCAGGGTCATGACCACATCCACACGGTTGCCATCCTCAAGGGGCGTGATCTGGCAGCGGTAAATCAGTCCCAGGTCCACGATGTTGACCGGAATCTCCGGATCAAAACAGGTGGACAGCGCCGCCCACACCTCCTTTTCATCCACCGGTCCGCCGGCCTCTTCCTGCGGCTTCTTCTGCGGCTCCTCCTGCGTCTGCAGGCCGAGAGCGTCGGCGTCCTTGCTGTCGATTCGCGCCAGATTGCCGTTGATATTGACGGTGAATGATCCACCGAGGGCCTGCGTGATCATCACCCGGCTGCCCGCGGGGATCGTGACCTTTGTGCCCACCGGGATCAGTGTCGCCTCGCAGTCCCTCAAAACTTCCCGAATCTCGCCGATATGCGCCGACACGTGTTTCCTACTCCGTACTGACCGAAGCGGCCTCACCGGTCAAGGCGGCATGCAACGTATGCCAGCACAAGGTCGCGCACTTGATGCGGGAGGGGAACTCCCGCACTCCGCCGAGCACGGCGAGCTTGCCCAGCGATTCCGCATCGAGTTTCTCGTCGATATCGGAGGTGATCATGGCATGGAATTTCCGGAAGAGTTCCTCCGCTTCCTCCACGCGCTTGCCCTTCAACTGCTCGGTCATCAGGGAAGCCGAGGCCGTGGAGATGGCACAGCCCGAACCCTCGAAGCTGACGTCCTCGATGACGCCGGCCTCGCTGACCTTCAAATACAGGATCAGGCGGTCGCCGCACAGGGGATTGAAGCCCTCGGCCTTGCTGGTGGCATCGGCCATGGCGTGGAAATTGCGCGGGCTCTTGTTGTGATCCACGATCACCTGCTGATACAGATCCTTCAAGTCAAACATCAGACTCACCACCGGGCCCGGGCATCCCCGAACCCGCCTCCGCCCGCCCACGCCGCCGCGTTCGTTGCCTGCTCACGATGGGAACGGTTCAAGAAAAGATCTCTCTGGCCTTTTCGAGGGCAGCGAACAGGGCGTCCACCTCCCTGCGTGTGTTGTAGGCGGCGAAGGAGGCGCGTGCCGTGGCCGGCACGCCGAAGAAGTCCATGACCGGCATGGCGCAATGGTGGCCGGCGCGGACGGCGACGCCCTCGCGGTCGAGGATCGTGCCCAGGTCGTGGGCGTGGACCCCCTGCATGACGAAGGACAGGATGCTGGACTTGCGGGATGCCGTGCCGATCAGCCGCAGGTCCGGCGAGGCTTCGGCCTGCGCGGTGGCATAATCCAGCAGTTCGTGTTCGTGTGCGGCGATGGCCGCCATGCCCACGCGCCCGATCCAGTCGAGAGCAAAACCGAAGCCGATGGCGCCGGCGATGTTCGGGGTCCCGGCCTCGAACCGAAAAGGCAGCGTATTGTAATCCGTGTGCGCAAACGTCACCCTGCGAATCATGTCGCCGCCCCCCTGGTAAGGGGGCATCTTCTCCAGCAGCGATTCGCGCGCATACAGGGCGCCGATGCCGGTGGGGCCGTACATCTTGTGCGCGCTCATGACATAGAAATCCACATCCAGTGCGCGCACGTCCACCTGCATGTGCGCCGCCGCCTGGGCGCCGTCAAGCAGCACCGGAGAACCGGCCTGATGCGCCAGGGCGATGATCTCCTCCACCGGGTTGATTGTTCCCAGGGCATTGGACAGGTGCGAGACGGCCACCATGCGGGTGCGGGGCGAAAGCAGGCGGGCCAACTCTTCGATGACCACCTCGCCGCGATCGTTGATGGGTGCGACCACCAGTTTCGCACCGGTCTGACGGCACAGGATCTGCCACGGCACGATATTGGAGTGATGTTCGAGGGCGGTGATCAGCACTTCGTCGCCGCTGCGGATGTGCTCGCGGCCGTACGTGGCGGCGACCAGATTGATGCCTTCCGTGGCCCCGCGTACGAAGACGATTTCATGGGTGGAGCGGGCGTTGATGAATCGCCGCACCTTCTCCCGGGCCTCTTCGTACTTGCCGGTGGCGATCTCGCTCAAGTAATGCACGCCCCGGTGGACATTGGAATTTTCACTTGTGTAGTAGCGGTTCACGGCCTCGATGACACAGAGTGGTTTTTGTGTCGTGGCGGCATTGTCGAGGTAGGCGAGTGGATGGCCGTACACCTTCTGGTGCAGAATAAGAAATTCCGCCCGGATCCGCTCGACATCGTAGTCGAGGCCCTCTTTCACGGCGTCCACGCTCATGGCCGCACCACCGGGGAGTCGGTCTGCGGCAGCATCCTTGGAACGAGTTGCTCAAGGTGTCTCCGGATGGGTGCGTGTTTCATGCGCCTCAGGGCGGCATCGGCGAAGGCGTAGGTGAGCATGTTGCGGGCCGATACCTCCTCGATGCCCCGGCTACGCAGATAGAAAAGATGATCGAGGTCGAGTTGACCCACGGTGGCACCGTGGGCGCACTTGACGGCATCGGCATAAATCTCCAGTTCGGGCTTGGTGTCCACCTCCGCATGGCGTGACAACAGCAGATTGCCG
>CAZHOU010000199.1:0-2704 GCA_964534165.1 uncultured Zetaproteobacteria bacterium | reverse complement strand
AAAGGCGCGCATCCGGCCCGCGCAGACAAGTCAGGCGCCGCGAAATGCAAGGCGTCATGCTCCAAATAAACATTCGTTTCGATGCAACTCATGCATGTGTTTCGAGATTTCAAATCCCGACGCATGGTCATCATGAAAAATCCGGGCTAGCCCTGGCAGGCCGGGCAGCCCCCCTCACCGCAGACCGGTGCCTCCGCGCAGGCGGGAGCGCCTCCGCCACCGACGGCGTGGGCGGAGATCTGTTTCTTTAACCGCGCGCCATGGCAGCGCGGACAGCTTACGCTCTCCTGGCGGTCAAGGAGCAGCATTTCGAACTCAAGCTCACAGTCCTCGCAACGATATTCATAGATGGGCATCGCCGCACCTCCGATTCAATCTCATAGATCCAGAAGCAGGCGACCGGGGTATTCGAGCGCTTCCTTCACCGTCACCAGGAATTGCACCGCCTCGCGGCCGTCGATGATGCGGTGATCGTAGGAAAGCGCCAGATACATCATGGGTCGGATCACCATGCGCCCGGCCTCGGCCACGACCCGGTCGCGGATGGCGTGCATGCCGAGAATGGCGCTCTGGGGCGGGTTCAGGATCGGCGTGGAAAGGAGCGATCCGAAGACGCCGCCGTTGGTGATGGAGAAGGTGCCGCCCTTCAGATCGTCCGGCACAAGGCGGCCTTCGCGCGCCTTCTGCGCCAGCTCGTCGATGCCGCGTTCGATTTCTGCAAGACTCAAGGCCACCGCATCGCGCAGGACCGGCACCACCAGCCCTCGGGGAGTGGAGACGGCGATGCCGATGTCGTAAAAATTACGGTAGACGATGTCGTCTCCGTCCACGCAGGCATTGACCACCGGGAAGCGTTGCAACCCTTCGATGCAGGCGCGTACGAAAAAGGACATGTAGCCGAGATCTACGCCGTGCTTTTTCTTGAATTCCTCCCGGTACCTTGCGCGCAGGTCCATGACCGCCTGCATGTTGACCTCGTTGAAGGTGGTCAGAATCGCAGCCGTGTTCTGGGCCTCCTTGAGCCGCCGCGCGATGGCCTGGCGCAGGCCGCTCATCGGCACGCGCTCCTGGATACGCCCGCCGGCCCGCCGCGCAACTTTTTTCGGACCCGCCTCCCTGGCGGCGACCGCATGCACGGGTTTGGCCGTCTCGGCCGCTGTCGGTGGTACCTTGGCGGGTGCTTCCTCCGGCGGTGCCGCGGCAGCTTTCTCCTTCGGTGGCACCCTGGCAGCGGGTTTTTCTTTCGGTGGCGGTGCCTTCTTCTTTTTGGCGACCGCGGGCTGTGGCGCGGCCGCAGTGTCAATGACGCCGATGATCTCCCCCGGTGTGACGGTCTCGCCCGCCTGCTTGCGGATCTCCTTCAAAAGACCTCCCTCCGGGGCGGGGATCTCCATGGTGATCTTGTCGCTTTCGATTTCGGCCACCACCTCATCCTCATCGACGGCCTCGCCGGCCTGCTTGCGCCAGGCCACCAGTTTTGCCTCGGATTCCGATTCGCCCAGGCCGGGCACCTTGATCTCAATCTCCACGCCCATCCCCCACTATTCGATCATCCGTTCCGTTGTCCCGCGCAGGGCCGCAAGCACCAATGCCTGCTGCTGTTGGGCATGGCGTTTGGACGATCCCACCGCCGGTGCCGCCGCCGGCGCCCGCGCCAGATGCGCCAATTGTTGGCCCGGTTGCAGGCATCGTTCCAGATCGCTCGCGATCTGGAACCAGGCACCCTGATTCTCCGGTTCTTCCTGCACCCACAGCACCTGCTTCGCCTTCGCATACTTCTCGCATTGCTGTTGCAATTCCTGATTGGGAAACGGGTACAGGCGTTCGAGACGCACGATGGCCGCGTCCCTCGTTCCCTCCCGTTCTCGTGCCGCCAGCAGATCGTAATACACCTTGCCGGAACAGAGCAGCAAGCGCCGTACATCGTTCGTCGCAATCTCCGCATCCGTTTCCGGCAACACGGGATGAAAGCGTCCGGTGCACAAATCTTCGAGGGGGGAGAAGGAGAGCCTCTGCCACAGCATGCTCTTGGGGCCCATCATGACCAGCGGCTTGCGCATGCGGATGAGGAACTGACGGCGGAGCAGGTGAAACAATTGCGCCGGCGTTGTCGGATAGACGACCTGCATGTTGTTCTCGGCGCAGAGTTGCAGATAGCGCTCCAGCCGCGCGGAGGAATGCTCGGCACCCTGGCCCTCGTAACCGTGAGGCAACCAAAGGACGAGACCGCTCATGCGCCCCCATTTGGATTCACCGGCGGCGATGAACTGATCGATGACGACCTGACCGTTGTTGGCGAAATCGCCATATTGCGCCTCCCAAATGACCAGCGCCCGCGGTTCGGCGACGGAATAGCCGTATTCAAAGGCCATGACCGCTTCCTCGGAAAGCATGCTGTCCACGGCCACGAAGTGGGACAATTCCCCGTTCTCGGCCTTGCGCAGGGGCACGAATTTCTTGCCCGTGTTCTGGTCGTAGACCACGACATGGCGGTGGAAGAAGGCGCCACGGCCGGTGTCCTGACCGGAGATGCGTACCCATCCGCCTTCGTGCAGCAGGGTGGCGTCGGCCATCGTTTCGGCGCAACCCCAGTCCACCGGCACCTCTCCATGCATCATCCGGCCCCGACCCGAGTTGCACCTCCCACCCCTCGGGCGGCGCCCAACACCAACCGGGTGGCCGAACACTCTCCGTGCAGAGGCAG
>CAZHOU010000198.1:0-2724 GCA_964534165.1 uncultured Zetaproteobacteria bacterium | reverse complement strand
CCATAGAACAGTCGGCTCCTGCTCTGTCACGCCTGGCCCGGCAGCGCGGCACTGGGCAAGAAAGGACTCGGGATGGATCGTCCACCGACGCTCGTCGAGTCGGGCCATGAAGGCCGGATCGGGGCAGAAGACGAGAACCGGCGGGCTCAGGCGCCGGCGACGGTGCAGCAGGCGCGCGATGCCCTCGATGCGGTCCGGCTCCTCCAGCCTTTCGAAATAAACCTTAACGTCCATGTCTTCGAATCCATACTCCGGCGAAGATGAGCACCATCGTGAGGGGAAGCACCAATGCCAGCGGTTGCGCCGTCGACGGCTGCAAGTGATAGCCCATGGCCAGCACATCCGCCTCGATGATCAGGGCAAGGCCGGGCAGCTTCCAGGCCCACGGCGAGGATTCCCATCCGGCCACGGGCCAGCGACGCGACCATCGCCAGCAGAGCAGCATGATGACCATGCCAAGAAGCAAGCCGACCATCACATCCAGTGGAAAATGAACACCGCCGTAGATGCGCCCGTAAGCCGCAAGCAGAAAGAGGCAGGCCGTGGTCCATGCCCGCCAGTCCCGAACCCCCCAGAGCAGGAATGCGAGAACAACCATCACGCCCGCCGATGCCGCATGGCCGGATGGGAACGAATGCGTGGTCAGTCGCTCCCCCAGCACATGCACATTCTCGAGCACCGCCGGAGGACGCGGGGTTGCAAACAGATGCTTCAAGGCCTGCACGGCCACGCCCGAGAGGGCAAAGGCCACGAGCGCCGCGGCGCCTAGATGGAGACGGAACACCATCAGCAGCGTGCACAGCATGGCCACGACCAAGCCGTCCGCCAAGCCGCTGACGATCCCGAAGAAGGCGTCCAACAGCGGTGTATGCGCGCCGTTCAGCACACGAAACAAGCCGACATCCACGCTGTTCATGCCGGCGGTAGGAGGGATGCCTTCAACCGGTCCTTCGCCGCAAATAATCGACGACCAGGCGCACCCCGGCACCCGTGGCGCCCTTGGCCGCGATGTCCGAACCCTTCATGTTCCAGGCCGTACCGGCGATATCGAGGTGGGCCCAGGGAACGTCTCCCACGAAACGGGAAAGAAAGCAGGCGGCCGTAATGGGACCGGCCTCGCGGCCACCGATGTTCTTGATGTCGGCGATTTCGCTCTTGATCTGCTCCTGGTATTCCTCGTACATCGGCAGAGGCCAGGCACGATCGTGTGTGTATTCACCGGACTTTTGCAAGGCCTTGACCAGCTTGTCGGAATTCCCCATCAATCCGCTTGCGTGCTCCCCGAGGGCGATCAAACAGGCGCCGGTCAGGGTGGCGAAATCGATGATCTCAAGCGGCTTGCGCTCGGTCGCGTAGGCCAGCGCGTCGGCCAGGATGATCCGGCCCTCGGCATCGGTGTTCTGCACCTCGATGGTGATGCCCTTGTAGGAGCGGATGATATCCCCCGGCTTGTAGGCGCCACCACCCGGAAGATTCTCGGTGGCGGCAATAACCCCCAAGAGGTTCATCGACAACTCCATCGCTGCGGCTGCCTTGAAGATTCCGAGCACTGCGGCGGCGCCGCACATATCGAACTTCATCTCGTCCATCTTGGAGGCGGGTTTGATCGAAATGCCGCCGGAATCAAAGGTCAGTCCCTTGCCGACGAGGGCCACCGGTGCCTCATTCCCGCCGCCATGGTATTCAAGCACGATGAAGCGGGGTTCCCTCGCCGATCCCTGATTGACGGCCAACAGACCGGAAAAACCGGCCGCTTCGATCGCGGCCTTGTCCATCACCGTCACCGCCAGGCGGTCGGATGCAAGCGCGGAGGCCTGATCGGCCAGATATTCGGGCGTACACACGTTGCCCGGTTCGTTGCCAAGATCGCGGGCCAGATGCACGCCCTCGGCCGCCGCCCTGGCCTGCGCCACCGCCGCCTCGGCCGCCTCCAGGTCCCGGCGCGAGGTCACCATGATCGTGACGCTACGCAGGGCCCGGCGTTTTTTTTCCTTCTCCGTCCGATACTTGTCAAAATTGTACAATCCCAGCCATACACCCTCGGCGATGGCCCGCACCTTGTCGGCCACCCCAAAGCTGCGCACGTTCAGTTCGCTTAGGAACATGGAGATGTCGCGCGCGCCGCCCTTGTCCAATTCGCGCGCGACCTTGGCCGCCAGGCGGCGAAGGTGGTGCAGGTTTAATTTTTTCTCATCGCCGGCACCGGCCAGTACCACGCGTTTGCTCAGGATGCCGGGTACGTAGAGGGTGTCGACTTCCCCGAATTCTCCGCTGTGATCGAAGCGGCGCAGATACGGTGTGAGCGCATTGTTCGTCGCGGATTGGAAACGGCTTCCGGATTCGGTCAGCTTCCGCCCCTTGAGCAACGGCAGAACGATGGCATCGTCCCGTTGCTTGGCGGCAGCACCGGCTTTGACATGAATCTCGATCATGATACTCCTCTTTCCGTCGAATGTTTCACGGTCTCCCGCAGAAGGTTGAAACCTAACCCGGATTTTTCATGAAAACCATACGACCGTGATTGAGGACCGGTGATTGGTGATTCGTCATTGGGGGTCGTCACCAATCACCGATCACCAATCAACAGTCACCAATCACCGATTACCCCATAGGAGCTGCCTCCAGGCCGCGAAGAAATCAGTGATTGGTGATTCGTCGTTGGTGATTGAGAAAACGATTCGGGATCTGGAGATCCCTTCTACAGGGGCGGGAGTCGGCCCTCGC
>CAZHOU010000197.1:0-2750 GCA_964534165.1 uncultured Zetaproteobacteria bacterium | reverse complement strand
GGAGGCAAGGCGTACAACCAACGCCTGGCATGGCGAAGAGCCCAGGCCGTGCGCCGCTGGCTGTCCACGCATACAAAACAACAGGTCAGATACGACATCCGCGCCTACGGCAAGTGCTGCTATGCGCGGCAACCCGGACTCAGTCCTGAAAACAGGCGAGTGGAAATCTACATCAACAAGGAGAGTGAACGATGAAACAGATGCAAAAAATGCTGCCCATGATGGGCCTGGCGCTGGTGCTCATGCTGGCTGCCGGCGATGCCTGGGCGGGAACCACCGGAACGGTTTTTCAGACCGCCTACACCACGCTCACCGGATGGGTGCAAGGTTTCGGCGGCAAGATCTTCGCCGTGCTGAGCTTTTTCATTGGCCTGGGCGTGGCTGCATGGACCAAGAGCCTGCTGCCGCCGCTGCTCGGCATCGGCATCGCGTTCCTGGTGGCCTACGGCGTGGCCATCATCGAAGGCGTGGCCACGGCGACCATCTGATCCCATGGGCGGCATGGATTCGCGGGAGCGCCTCGGCCTGAAGATGCCCCGGCATCTGGACGATGCCGAAAAGTTCCTGTGGTGGGACTTCGATCAGGCCCTGATCGTCGTCGCCGTCATCGGTTTCTCCATCGTGCTTGACATGGTCGCCGTCGGCGCCGTGCTGGGCGTGGCTGCCGGCGTGACCATCGGCCGCCTCAAGTCCGGGCGCTCCCGTGGATACCTGGTCCACACCGCCTACTGGTACCTGCCCCTGGACATGGGAATGAAGCGCACGCCGCCGTCGCACGTTGCGCGGTTCGTCGGATGAGGCGGGAGCGCCTGGCCGGCGGCATCGCCCGGCTCACCAGCGAGGTGCGCTTCCTGCGCGCCGCCTTGCTTGCCTGCCTCGCCGTCACCCTGCTCATGCTGATCCGCATGCTGACGGCGCCTACGGACATCCGGATGGAGGTGGCGGTTCCGCCGGCGGCGACGAAGGATTTCTGGATCTCGACATCCGGCTTCGGCCCCGCCTACCTGGAGCAGATGGGGACGTTTATCGCCTATATGGTACTCAACGCCACGCCCGCCAGCCTGAAGTTCCAGGCGGAGCAACTGAAGCCGTACCTGGCCCCGGAGGCCTACGGGAAGCTCGTCACCGACATGGAGGCGAAGCGGGAGCGGTTCAGCCGTTACCAGATGTCCACGCTGTTCTATCCACGTCAGGTCTACCTGTCGAAAAGCCGCTGCCGCATCCGGGTGGAGGGCGAGCTGAAGACTTTCATCGGCGGCAGCCCTGGCTTAACGAAAACGAGGAAGTTGGATATCGGCTGCAAGAACGTCAACGGGAGGTTTTATGTCACGAGCATTGCGCTTACTGGCGGTGATGGTCATGACGGCGACGCCGGCTAGCGCGTTTGCCGTCCAGGTCCTGGACGCGGCCGGGGCCGGATCACTGGCCGCCCGCATCTCCGACCACGATCCGAACCGCATCCGCATCGCCGGGGGATTCATCATGACGGCGGTGGGCCCGCGGAATGGCCGCATCGCCGTCGAGGCGGACGACAAGAGGGGACAGATCTTCGTGCGCGTGAACGAGAACGCGCCGGACAAGCACAAGGCATTCACCTTGTTTCTCACCGACGCCAGGGGACGCGATTACACCTTGCTGCTCAAACCGGCAAATATCGCCGGGCAGAGCCTGGTCATCCGCCCCCGGACGGAAGGCCCGAAGGCGCGCAGGCCTGTTGCCACCGAGAGGCGCGAGTCCACCATCAAGAAGCTGGTGCGTGCCATGGCCCTGGACGATGTTCCCCGGCGCTGCCGGCTCTCCGAAACGGACAAGCGCGTGCCGCTCTGGAAGGGGACGGACTTCCACCTGAACCGCGTCATGCATTGCGGCGATTTCGACGTGGAGCGCTACCGGCTTGCCAATACCGGCGATGAGCCCATCCGCATGGCCGAGCAGGAGCTGTACGCGATCGGGGTTGCCGCCGTCTCGGTGGAGCGCATGCATCTGGATCGGGCGGGCACCGTCAGTATTCCACCCGGCAACGCCACGATGGTCATCATCGTCAGGGAAGCAGGCCGTGAGTGAAGCGCCGGACCAGGGATCCAAACCCATCAGGGAACGGCTTTCCGGGATGTTCAGCCTGAACAACCGGCATCTGGCGTCCGGCGACTCGGTGGGGCAAGGCAGCAGGCGTGGGCAGCAGTGGCTGCTGGCCGGCGGCATCGTCCTGATGTTGCTGGTGCTCGCCGTGGTCAGCGTCTCATTGAGCGATCGCCAGCAGGATGCGAGCGACATGCAACCGGTCGATGCGCCGGGCGACATCGAGGTGCGTTCGATCACCGCTCCCGGCGCGGGCGTATCGGACAAGGATGTCTGGATCACCAAGTCCGAGGCGAAACTACAGAACATGGAGGCGCGCCTGCGCGAATTGCGGCAGAAGTTGCAGCGGTTGCAACAGGAGCAGAAAAATCATGATGAGTCGATCCAGGGCGATGCGGCGGATTCCGGCTTGAGCGCCGGGCACATGGCGCTTCCATCCCTTCCGCCGCAGCCGGTGAACGCGCCTGCTGTCATCCCGGCGCTTGGCCCCAGCGCTTCCCCGGCCGGAACGAGTATCACCCCGATCCCTCCACGGCCAACAAGTGCGCCGGCCAACCAGAATCCCGCTTCCACCGGCATGCCGCCGGGGCAACCTCCTTCCCCTCCTCAGACCGGCGGCATGCTGGTGGTACACATGAGTCCTCCCGCCGGTGAGCCGGCGAGGGCGAACG
>CAZHOU010000196.1:0-2793 GCA_964534165.1 uncultured Zetaproteobacteria bacterium | reverse complement strand
GGGGGTTGTGGCCTGGTGGTGGTTCGGTGTTCGGGGTGGGCGAGGGCGGCCGGTGGCTTTGCCGCCGACTGGCTGGGCGGTGCGCTGGTGGTGGCCTGTGCCCTCCTGGGGCCGTAGCGGGTGCGGCGGGCCGGGGGGGGGCTGGCCGCTTTCGGGAGCGCGGCGCTGGCCCTGCTGCTGGCCCTGTTGCCGCAAAACGGCCTCGGGCAGGCCTTCGCCTGGATGATGGGCGATCTCACGCGCAGGGAAATCCCGCTTGCGGTCCTTCTGCTGCTGTGGCTTTTGGCGCTGGCGGCGGGGCTTGGGCTGGCCCGGTCCCTCGACATCTTGCTGCTCGGCGAGCGCCATGCCGCGGCGCTGGGCGTGGACGTGCCGTTGCTGCGACGCCGGTTGCTGCTCCTGGCCAGCGCCGTGACCGCCGTGGCCGTGACGGCGGCGGGGACGATCGGATTCATCGGCCTCGTGGTGCCGCATCTGATGCGCCTCCTTTTCGGCAGCCTGCACCGGGCCGTGCTGCCGGCTGCGGCCGTCGGCGGCGGCCTGCTGTTGCTGCTTGCCGATACCCTCGCCCGCACGGTGATCGCCCCGGCCGAACTTCCGGTCGGGGTGTTGACGGCCTTGATCGGCGTGCCGGTGTTCCTCTATCTGTTGCTCAGGCGCCCGACATGAGCGGGCGGATGCGGGTCAAGGATCTGGGGATCGAACGCGGCGGCCGAAGGCTGTTCGCGGGCCTCGGGTTCGAGTTGCCGGCGGCGCAAATCGTCGTGGTTCTCGGCCCCAACGGGGCCGGTAAGTCCAGCCTGCTGCTGGCGCTGCTCGGCCTCGTGCCGCACGCCGGCGACATCGAGCTTCAAGGCAAGCCGTTGCACGAATACAGCCGGGCGGAGATCGCACGCCGGATGGCCTGGCAGGGGGAGTTGCCGCCGGCGGAATTCGGGCTGACCGTGGAACAGCGCCTGCGCCTGGCCGCCGGCGCGGAGGGCGCGGCTCTCGCCCCGGCCGCCGCGGCCATGGACGTGGAGGATCTGCTGGGGCGGACGCTGGGTGAACTCTCCGCCGGCGAGCGCCAGAGGGTGGAACTGGCGGCCCTGATGCTGCGTGATACGCCCTTGTGGCTGCTCGATGAGCCGACGGTGCACCTGGATCTGCGCCATCAAGCCGCATGCCTGGCCATGCTCAGGCGGCAGGCCAGTCGCGGACGCTCGATCCTTGTCGTGTTGCACGATCTGCGCCAAGCCGTAAGTATCGCTGATGGCGTCGTCCTGCTCGACGGTCGTGGGAATGCCGTGGCCGGCAAGGCGGATGCGTTGCTGACCCGGGAGCGTCTGCAGGACGTCTTTCAGGTCCGCCTGGACGCCAACCTTTTCCATATCACGGGGGACGAATGATCGATGCCAAAGGATGCCAGGAAACAGAACCCTTGGGATACACCCGAGCCGACCCGCATTGCGGCCAAGCCTTCGGGCGGATCGCCGTCCGCTTCCAGCCGGGGTGAATCGTGAAGGCGAGGGAAAAGCGTAACGGCATCATCCTGGTGCACACCGGCGACGGCAAGGGCAAATCCTCCTCCGCCTTCGGTGTGGCTTTCCGGGCAGCGGGCTGGGGCCTGCGGGTGTGCGTGATTCAATTCATCAAGGGCAAATGGAAAACCGGGGAGGAGAAGGCGGCGGCCCGGTTCGACAACATCGAGTGGCATGCCCTGGGTGACGGTTTCACCTGGGATACGAAGAATCCCGCGCAGGATGCGAAAACAAGCCGCGAGATCTGGGACATCGCCAAGGGCAAGATGCTTTCCGGCGACTACGATCTCGTCGTGCTCGACGAGATCAATTATTGCACCTCCTATGGCTGGATCGACGGGGAGGAGATCGCCGCTTTTTTGCGCCATGAACGCCCGTCCTGGCTGCATGTCATCCTGACCGGGCGCGATGCCGCCCCCGAGGTGGTGGAGGCGGCCCATACGGTCACGGAAATGCGCAAGATCAAACATGCCTACGATCAGAATATCGCGGCCGAACAGGGCATCGAATTCTGAACGTATTGCTCACGCACGGTTCCCCAGAACCCGCTCACAAGCTGTCGGTGCAAAGCCTGGCGGCGCGAGTGGAGGCTTTGTTGGGAGAGACCGTGATCATGGTTGCTCTTGGCGAGCCCATGCCGGGAGGTGCCCGCGTCCTGCCGCTGTTCCTCACCCGCGGGCGGCACCTGGTTGCCGATGTGCCGCAACTGGTGAGCGACTGCGGCGGCCGGCTGCTCGCCGCGCCCGCCGATTGCCCCGATGCCGTTGCGCGGATAGCCGTGGAACTGGCCGCGGAGGCCGGGGAAGGGAGGCCCGTACTCTTCGCCCTCTATCGCCCCTCGGAGTGCGGTTTGGAGGAGGCCCTCAAGCATCGCGGCCGGCGCTTTCCGGCACAGGCGATCGCGTATCTGCACGGGATAGAAAACATGCGGGCGGCGCTGGCGCGGTGGCGGCGCCAGGGGATCGGGAAGGCGGTGGTTCAGCCGTTGCTCATCTTTCCCGGTGACAGCCTCGGCCGCATGCGGCGGCTGGCGGCGGATTCGAACATGGCGATCCGTTTCGGGAAAACACTCCATGAGCATGCCGGATTTCCCGCTTTCCTGGCCCGTATCTTTCGCGAGGGCAATCGGGCTCTCTTGCATTGATATGGATCATTTTCATGGCCAGCCGGCCAAGGTTGGATGCCGGACCCGGCCGCGCATCCATGCCTCAAGGGAAGCCCAAAATCCGACATTGCCACTTGGAGGCGGTTTGATCGCAGCTGGAATCAGCGT
>CAZHOU010000195.1:0-2842 GCA_964534165.1 uncultured Zetaproteobacteria bacterium | reverse complement strand
TCCTCATACCATGCCGCCACTTTCAGGCTCATTTATGGATTGGAAAATACTGCGGGAGGGTCGCCGCCGCCCTTTTCCCTTGCACCCCCTGCCCCGGACCGTATGCTCGGCAGGCCGGAGGATGGAACATGGATCGTGAAGAACCCCCTGCATCGCGTCCAAAGATCTCCCTGATCTGGGCCCAGGACGAGCATGGGCTGATCGGCGCCGGCAAGGGCCTGCCCTGGCGGCTGCCGGCCGATATGCAGTGGTTCCGCCGCCACACCCTGGGCAAGCCGGTGCTGATGGGCCGGCGCACCTTTGAGGCCATCGGAGGGCCGCTGCCGCAGCGGCTCAACATCATTCTCAGCCGTCGCCAACGCGAGATCAAGGGCTGCAGGGTGGCCCGATCGTTCACCGAAGCCGTGCGCATCGCCACCGGAGCCCCGGAACTCATGGTCATCGGCGGTGCTGAAATCTATGCCCTGACGCTTCCCCATGCCGAGCGTCTGTACATCACGGAAATTCATACGCTTTTCGAGGGCGACACCTACTTTCCGGCCTTCGACCGCGGCGAGTGGCGGGAAATCTTCCGGGAGGAGCATGCCGCGGATGCAGCGAATCCCCATCCCTTGAGCTTCGTCATCCTGATCCGCCGCGCACCCGTTCATGCACCCCGCTGAACCTCCTTCGTCACCATCGGAGGCCGGTCCGGCCCACGAATGGCTGGGATGCGTGCCCTTCCCGGACATGTGGCGCCGCATGCGCACGCGGGCGACGGAAATCGCCGGCGGTCGCGCGACGGAAATCGTGTGGGCGTGCGAGCACGAGGCCGTCTACACCACGGGCCGGCGGGGCGTGGACAACCGTCTGCGACTGCTGCCGGCAGATCTGATCTCCTGCGACCGCGGCGGCGAGACGACCTTCCACGGCCCGGGCCAGCTGTTGCTCTACCCCGTCCTGTACCTGCGAAGGCGCGGCCTCGGCGTGCGCGCCTATGTGCACCTTCTGGAGCAGTCGTGCATCGATCTCCTGCGCGCTTACGGCGTCGATGCCGGGCGGCGGCGGGGCTGCCCCGGTGTTTGGATCGGCGACGCCAAGATCGCCGCCGTCGGTATCCGCGTGCGCAACGGCGTCGCCTACCACGGCATGGCCCTCAATGTCGCGGTCGAGCAGCGGTGGTTCGCCGCCATCCGGCCCTGCGGTCTTGCGCTTCCGGTTGTCAACCTCGCCGAGATTGCCTCCGCCCCACCCATCCCTGTACTTGCGCGAACCTGGATCGGGCATTTGCGGCAGAGGCTTGCATGCATTTACACGCAGGAGGCAAGTCGCTATGGTTCGCCGCCTTGAAATCGAGACGGGTCGATGCGATCCATGCGGATTTGCCGGATCCGGAGGTAGGCCATGCCCCTGAGCAAGAAACAACTTGAAAAGTTCGAACAGCAACTCCTTGCCTGGCGCAAGGAATTGGACGCGGGACTGAATCAAACCATTCAGTCGATGCAAACGGAGGAGCAAACGGCCTTTCCCGATCCCACGGATCAGGCGACGATGGAAACCGACCGCAATTTCGACCTGCGCATCCGCGACCGCGAACGCAAGCTGATCAAGAAGATCGATCAGGCCCTGAATCGCATCAAGGAAGGAACCTTCGGCATCTGCGAGAGCTGCGGCGGCAACATCAGCGTCAAGCGCCTGCAGGCGCGGCCGGTGACGACACTGTGCATCGACTGCAAGACGGCGCAGGAAATCGAGGAGCGCACCCGCGTCGACTGAGGACGCCGCTCAGGCGGACTGGTAGGCGACCCCCGTCTCGAAACCGGGCACGACGATGTGCTCGTCCTTGAGTTCTTCGATCCGCCAAGCCGAAGCATCAGCCAGCAAGGCCCGCACCAGTCGATGGTTCATCGCATGTCCGGTGCGCTCGCCCTCGAAGGCGCCGACAACGGGGTAACCGGCCAACATCAGATCACCGACCGTATCGAGGATCTTGTGCCGCACGCACTCATCCTCGTAGCGCAATCCACCTTCGTTCACGACCCGGAAGGCGTCCAGCACGATGGCGTTTTCCAGCGATCCGCCGAGTGCGAGCCCGGCCTTCTGCAGCGCCTCGATCGCGTGCAGGAAGCCGAAGGTACGCGCACGCGCCACCTCGCGGGTGTAGGCCTGTTTGGAGAAATCCACGCATGCGCGGCGGTTGCGCAGCAGCGGGTGGTCGTAATCGAGCAGGTAACTGACCTTGAAACCGGTGGAGGGGTAGAGGCAATTGCGCTTGTCACCGTCCTCGATGCAGATCTTCTTCAGGATCCGCATCACCTTCTTGGGCGCCGCCTGGTTGCGGATGCCCGCGCATTGAATGAGAAAGACGAAGGGCGCGGAGGAACCGTCCATGATCGGAACCTCGGGGCCGTTCACCTCGACGACGGCGTTGTCGATGCCGAGGCCGGCCATGGCGGAGAGCAGATGTTCCACGGTGGCGATGCGCACGCCGTCCTTGCCGAGCGTGGTGCACATGCGGGTGTCGGCGACGTATTCGGCCCGGGCCGGGATCTCGATGCGTCGCTTTTCAAGAATGCGATGAAAAACGATGCCGGCGTTCTTGGGCGCCGGTCTTAGAACCATCTCCACCTTCTGACCGGAATGCAGACCGATGCCGCTGCATCGGATGGGGTGCTTCAGGGTTCTCTGCGGTATCATGTTTCCTCCCGTCCGGCCACAAGGCCAGAAAACGCTCACCGGCGCGGGCCTTCGCGCACCTTGCTCCCTCCTGCGTCGGAATCCTGGCACAAAATCCGTCGCGGGCAAAGCCCCAGCCTTTTCCAATATGAAATGAGCCTGAAATATCTGATGCGTCTGTCCATCA
>CAZHOU010000194.1:0-2855 GCA_964534165.1 uncultured Zetaproteobacteria bacterium | reverse complement strand
ACGCCTTGCATTTCGCGGCGCCTGACTTGTCTGCGCGGGCCGGATGCGCGCCTTTGGCTGCGAACCATAGCGTAAGGCTATGCTTCTTGCCTGCATGCGCACCCCGCTCTCGCGCATTCTGCGCCATCCATCCGCGATCCCATAAAAAATCGGGCTAGCCCGAATATTCATGAGATCACGAAACGCCGATCACGGCTTTTCAGTCCTTAGCCCCCAGTTCTCGATTCGCCGACGACCGCCTGCAACATTCGCGCCAGCTCGCGCAGGGCGCGGCCGCGATGGGAGACTTTGGCCTTCTCTTCCGCGCTGGCGCGGGCGAAACTCTTCCCGATCTCGGGGCAATGAAACACCGGGTCGTAGCCGAAGCCTCCCTCTCCGTCCGGTTGTTCCAGGATCCGCCCTTCCACCTTGCCGGTAGCCGTAAGTACGCGGCCGTCGGGGAAGGCCAGATGCACGCAACAGATGAAATAGGCACGGCGATCGCGAACGCCACGCAACGCCTGCAACAGGCGGGCCATGTTGGCGGCGTCATCCGCGCCCTCGCCGGCAAAGCGGGATGAGTGCACACCCGGGGCCCCGTCCAGGGCCTGCACGCAGAGGCCGGAATCGTCGGCGATGGCGGGCAGTCCGTTGGCCCGCATGAAGGCTTCGGCCTTCTTGCGGGCATTGGCGGCAAAACTTTCCCCATCCTCCCGCACCGGAACAAAGACCGTGTCCGACGCCGGCACCACCGTGATGCCGAGCGGCCCCAGAATGGATTCGATTTCACGGCGTTTGGCCGCGTTGTTGCTCGCAATCACCAGGCGCACGGCGGTTTCTACGATATGCAGACGGGAAGGGATTCAGAACCCGGGACCCTGACGGCCGACCGCCGCCACGGCCTCGCCTTGCAACCGGCACAGCTCGGCGATCCCTCGCTCCGCCAGCCCCTTGAGTTCGAGCACATCCATCCAGGGCATCGGCCGTATCTCGGCCGTCGCCTGGACTTCAATGATGCCGCCGTCGTCACTCATGACGAAATTGGCGTCCATTTCGGCGGCCGAGTCTTCGGCGTAATCGAGATCGAGCAGGGCCTCGCCGTTGACGACCCCGCAACTTACCGCGGCAACCTGCCCGATGAGTGGATCCTCGGTCAGGATACCGTCGTTGAGCAGGCCGTTGACGGCAATCCGGAGCGCCACCCAGGCGCCGGTGATGGCGGCCGTGCGCGTGCCTCCGTCCGCCTGCAGGACGTCGCAATCCAGGTGCACCTGCCTCTCCCCCAGCCTGTGCAGGTCCATGACGGCGCGGAGAGAGCGACCGATCAGGCGCTGAATTTCCATCGTACGCCCCCCCTGGCGGCCGCGCGCGGCTTCCCGGATGCCGCGGCTGTGCGTGGCGCGCGGCAACATGCCGTATTCGGCCGTCACCCATCCCTGGCCGCTGTTGCGCAGGAAGGACGGCACCTTGTCCTCCACCGTGGCCGTGCACAGCACGCGGGTGTGACCGCAGCTGATCATAGCCGACCCTTCGGCATGAATGTTGAACTCCGTGTCGATATGCACGGGACGAAGTTCATCCGCCTTTCTGTTTGTGCGCATCGAGGGCCGGTTTAGCGTTTCGCCCATGCCATCAGGGCCTGCGCCGACATCACGCCGGCGTGCACGCGGCCGTCGTGGGAGATGATGGTGGGAGTGGCGCGGACGCCGAGCTTCGATCCGAGAGCAAGATTGCGGTCGATGGGCGTCGGGCATGTTCCTTTCTCGCGTTCAGGGAGCGAGTCGTCCTTCAGCATAACCGCGAGCAGGGCGCGATGGCGGTTACTGGCACACCAGATCGCTTCCGCCCTGGCGCGGGAACGTGGATGGATTTTCTCCAACGGAAACAGGAAGGTGTAAACCTTGAGACCATGGACCCTGGAAAGTTCGCGCTCCAGACGGCGACAGAAGGGGCAATCCGGATCGGTAAACACGGCGATCGGCGTGCCCTTCGGATCCCCGGAGACGATGGCGTCTTCAAGCGGCAATGCCTTCCAAGGAACGCGGTTGATCTCTTCCAGGCGTTCTGCGGTCAGATTGCGGCGATCCTTCGTGCTCACGATGCTGCCGAAGAAAGCATGACGGCCGTCCGCGTCGGTGTAGAAGATATGGCGGCCGGAGCGCACCTCGAACAGGCCGGGAACTCCGGGAAGGGGACGGATGGCATCGATCTTAAGCCGCGGCGACAGACGCTGGAGGTTGGCGCGAATACTCTGCATCGCCGCGGAACGCTCCTGATCCCCCGCATGGCTGATGCCCGGCGTGAGCAACAACAGGACAGCGGCAAGAAGCCGCGTGCATCCGATCATGTTTGTACTCCTTGCACCTTGTCGATGCGAAAAAGGACTATACTGGTATCCATAAGCGGAGGGCAAGTGCAATGACGGAACTGACACTCATTCAAGGGGATATTACCCGACTTGAAGTGGATGCCATCGTCAACGCCGCCAACACCTCCCTGCTCGGAGGCGGCGGTGTGGACGGAGCCATTCATCGCGCTGCGGGACCGGAGCTGCTGGCCGAATGTCGGACGCTGGGTGGATGTCCGACTGGAGAGGCCAGGATCACACGCGGCTATCGCTTGCCGGCCAAGTGGGTGATCCATGCGGTCGGCCCCGTTTGGCATGGGGGGAACCATGGCGAGGCGGATCTGCTGGCTTCCTGCTACCGCAACAGCCTGGATCTCGCCGATGCCCATGGCGTCAGGAGCATCGCTTTCCCTGCCATTTCCTGCGGCGTTTACCGCTTCCCGCTTTCTCGGGCAGCGAACATCGCCGTGCGGGAGGTGCGTGACTGGCTCAAGCGCCATCCTCGTACGAGCCTCGAAAAAATTGTCTT
>CAZHOU010000193.1:0-2857 GCA_964534165.1 uncultured Zetaproteobacteria bacterium | reverse complement strand
CTCCGGTGCCACGGTTTGCTGCGCCGTCGGCTGAAAATCAGTGATCGCCGCCAGGGTGGTCAAGGCCTTGAGTTCCTCCGGCGCCGGATGTTTCAGGCGCCGGCACAATTGCAGAAAGGCGGAGGCATGGCTTGCCTGACCCGAGGCCAGCAACCGCTTCGCCATCGACAGGGCGAGGTCACGGGCCTCATTGCTCTGTTGCTTTTGCCTCAACATGCGGATCAGCGATCGGGCGATATGGATATCCTCGGGAAAGACCGCATGCAGGTCCCGATAGACGCGCAGCAGTTCTTCGTCGGTGAGTGCCATGTCGTGATCGTATCCCAGCGGCCGATGGTTGGGAAGCCGTGGATGAGAATGTATGCTGCGGCCATGAAGAAAAAGCAAGCGCTCCCCGGCCGCCCGCGCGGGCGTCTGCCGTTGGCGCGCGAAGGTTACCCCTTTCTGCTGCCGTGCCTGGGACTGCTGCTTGCAGCCATGGCCTTGCAATGGGTGCTGCCTGCAACCCTGTTATTCATTCTGTTCGCCCTGATGCTGAATTTCTTTCGTGATCCGGAGCGACCCACCCCGCGGGAGCCGGGCCTGTTTATCGCCCCGGCCGATGGCAAGATCGTGCGGGCGGATACGGATGCAGAGGGGGCGCGCGTGGACATCTTCATGAACATCTTCGATGTCCACGTCAACCGCGCGCCGATGAGCGGGCGCATTGTGCACATGCAATATTCCCCCGGCAGCTTTCTCAATGCCGCCCGGGAGCGGGCCGCCACCCACAACGAACGCAACCGCATCGAGATGGAGGCGGACGACGGGGCCCGCCTCGCTTGCACGCAGATCGCCGGCCTGGTGGCGCGGCGTATCGTCACCTATGTGGCCGTCGGTGATCGCGTCGCGGCGGGGCAGCGGATCGGCATGATCCGCTTCGGCTCCCGCGTCAATTGCGAGATCCCCGCCGGCTTTCAGCTTCAGGTCGCCCCCGGGGAGCACGTTCGCGCCGGCGAGAGCATTCTGGCGCGCAAGGTTGGAGGGGAAAGAAAATCATGAGCAAGCCATCTCTCGTCAAGGAACGTGGAATCTATCTCCTGCCCAGCCTGTTCACCACCGGCGGTCTCTTTGCTGGTTTCTACGCCCTGATCGCCGCCATTCAGGGGCGCTTCGAACTGGCGGCCTGGGTGCTGATCGTCGCCGCCATCTTCGACGCCCTGGACGGCAGGGTGGCGCGGCTGTTGCAGGCGGAATCGGAGTTCGGGGCCGAATACGACTCCCTGTGCGACATGTTGTCCTTCGGCATCGCTCCGGCGGTGCTGGTGTATCTGTGGGCGCTGGTGCCGTTGCACAAGCCCGGTTGGCTGGCGGCGTTCCTGGTTGCCGCTTGTGCCGCGCTCCGGCTGGCGCGCTTCAATGTGCAGATGGGCACCCAGAGCAAGCGCTATTTCAACGGCCTTCCGACTCCGGCCGCGGCCATGTTGATCGCCACGGCGGTGCTCTTTCACGAGGATGCCGGCGTGGCGCCGGTGCCGTGGCTGTGGTTGGTCATCTCCATCGCCCTTGCCTGGCTGATGGTCAGCCGCGTCGCCTATTTTGCGGGCAAGGACGTGGACCTGAAAAAACGCCACCCGGCGGCCGTCTTGCTCATCATTCTGGCCTTGATCATGTTCATCATGGTCGATCCACACGTCAATCTGTTCGTGCTGGCTCTAACCTACAGCATTCACGGCCCCATGCTCACCCTGTGGCGGTGGTTCCAGGGGCGGCGGGAACGCCGGTCGGAGTCACGCTGAGGAAACTGTTCCCGTTTTTCCAATATGCCGGCTTTTCCCGCCCTTCGGTTCGCTTGACACCCGCGCCCGCCCTCCTTATGTTCCCCAGCCTTTGGCTTGGGTCATACATGCTGCTGTGCGCGCGTAGGAAATCGCTTTCGGATGTGCGAGATCCGAGTCAGTGAAAAGTGATCGGCGGAAAACGATGAAACTCACGGGTGCGGAAATCTTTGTCGAGTGCTTGAAGCGCGAAGGCGTGGAGCTGATCTTCGGCTACCCCGGCGGCGCCGTGCTGCCCATCTACGACGAGATTTTCAAGAAGAAGTATTTCCGTCACGTCCTCGTGCGTCACGAACAGGCGGCCCTGCACGCCGCCAACGGCTACGCCCGCGCCTCGGGCCAATGCGGCGTGGCCCTGGTCACGTCCGGGCCCGGCGCCACCAACACCGTCACCGGGCTTGCGGATTCCTACATGGACTCCATCCCCACCGTCTGCTTTTCCGGCCAGGTCCCCACCTACCTGATCGGCAACGACGCCTTCCAGGAAGCGGACACCGTCGGCATCACGCGTTCGGCCACCAAGCACAATTTCCTCGTCAAGCGCGTGGAGGACCTGGCATTGACCATCCGCCAGGCCTTTCACATCGCCACGACGGGCCGTCCCGGCCCGGTGCTCGTGGACATTCCCAAGGATGTCAGCATCGCCACGTGCGAATTCCGCTACCCGGAGGCCGTGCACATGCGCTCCTACCGGCCCACGCTCAAGGGCCATCCCGGTCAGATCAAGCGCGCCGTCAAGATGATGCTGGCGGCCAAGCGGCCGGTGTTTTACACCGGCGGTGGCATCAACAGCGCCCGTGGCAGCGCCGAGTTGCTCACGGCCCTGGTGCGGAAACTCAATTTTCCGATCACCAACACGCTGATGGGCCTGGGCGGATTCCCTTGCGATGATACGCGCTTTCTCGGCATGCTCGGCATGCACGGCACCTTTGAGGCCAACATGGCTGTTTCCCACTGCGATCTGCTGATCGCCGTCGGCGCCCGCTTCGACGACCGCGTCACCGGCAAGCTGGAAGCCTTTGCCCCGGATGCGAAAATCA
>CAZHOU010000192.1:0-2900 GCA_964534165.1 uncultured Zetaproteobacteria bacterium | reverse complement strand
GAGAGGCGACGAACAGTGATGAAAGGACTACCGTACCATGAGGACGAATACGAGCGCGTGGAAAACTCGATGATGCGCCGGGCCATCGCCCGCCGGCTCACCGAATCCAAGCAACAGGCGCCGCATTTCTATCTGACGATTGATGTGGACAGCGAACGCCTGGAGGACTTGAGGTCGCAATTGAACGCGGCGGCCGAAGACGCCTTCAAGCTTTCGCTCAACGATTTCATCATCAAAGCCGCCGCCAAGGCCCTGATGGCGGTGCCCGCCGCCAACGCCAGCTGGACCGAAACCCACATTCTTCGCCACAAACATGCCCACATCTCGGTGGCCGTGGCCATCGAAGGCGGTCTGATCACGCCCGTCGTGCGTTACGCCGAACAAAAAGGATTGGTGGAGATCTCGAACGAAGTGAAGGCCCTGGCGGCTCGGGCGCGCGAGGGCCAATTGAAACCCGAGGAATACACCGGAGGCACCTTCTCCATCTCCAATCTGGGCATGTACGGTATCAAGCAGTTCGCCGCCGTCGTCAATCCGCCCGAGGGGGCGATTCTGGCCGTCGGCGCCAGCGAGGAACGCCCGGTGGTGGAAAACGGCCGGCTTCGGAGCCGTAAGAGGATGACCCTCACCCTGTCCTGCGACCATCGCGTCGTGGACGGTGTTGTCGGG
This sequence comes from uncultured Zetaproteobacteria bacterium, assembly GCA_964534165.1. Taxonomy (GTDB): domain Bacteria; phylum Pseudomonadota; class Zetaproteobacteria; order Mariprofundales; family Mariprofundaceae; genus CAZVLQ01. Next base: position 2,231 of record CAZHOU010000192.1, on the reverse strand, counting down.
GCTGAATTCCTGGCGGCGCTGAAGAAGAATCTAGAAACCCCGGCGAGCGTGCTCGTTTGAGGACCGACGAGGTGAAGGATGCCGATTGACGTATACATGACACAATTGTCGCCGACGATGACGGAAGGAAAGATCGTCCGCTGGCTGAAGAAGGAGGGGGATGCGCTCGTCTCCGGCGAGGTGCTGGCCGAGGTGGAGACGGACAAGGCGACGATGGAGATCGAGGTGGTCGACGAGGGCGTGCTGCACAAGATCCTGGCACCGGAGGGAAGCGTGGTGGCGGTGGGGGAACCGATCGCCGTCATCGCCGAGGAAGGGGAGGAAGTGCCCGAGGATTACATACCCGAAGGCGGCGCGGAGAAACCACCCTCGGAAGCCCCGGTGGAAGCTCCGGAGGGTGAGGCGCCCGGGACGGAACGGGTCGCGGCCGCAAGCGTCGGGGAAGAGCCGGAGACGGCTCCGGAGCCTGCCGGCGTGTTCAATGAAAGCGGCGAATACGATCTGGCTGTGATCGGCGCCGGGCCCGGCGGCTACGTCGCCGCCATCCGCGCCGCGCAGCTGGGCCTGAAGACGGCGTGCATCGAATCCACGCACCTGGGGGGCATCTGCCTGAACTGGGGTTGCATCCCGACCAAGGCGCTGTTGCGGACGGCGGAATTGATCGAGGTCATCCGCCGTCACGGCAAGGAACTCGGCCTTGGGCTTTCGACCCCCCGGCCGGACCTGGAGACCGCCGTCGGACGTTCGCGCAAGATCGCCGCCAAGCTGAACAAGGGCATCGGCTTTCTGTTCAGAAAGAACAAGATCACGCACATCGAGGGACATGCCCGCTTCGAGGCCGGCAACCGCCTTGTTGTCGAAAAGGACGGCGAGTTGCGCGAGGTCACGGCAAGGCACGTGATCGTCGCCACCGGCGCCCGCGCCCGGGCCTTTCCCGGCATGGAGGTGGACGGCGAAGTCGTGATCACCTACAAGCAGGCACTGGCGCCGAAGGCGTTGCCGAAGCGGCTGATCGTGATCGGCTCGGGGGCCATCGGCATGGAGTTCGCCTACTTCTACAGCGCCATGGGCGCGAAGGTGACGGTGCTCGAAGCGGCATCGCAGGTGTTGCCCCTGGAGGATCACGAGATCGCCGCCGTGGTCGAAAGCAGCTTCAAGAAGAGCGGCATCGAGATCCTGACCGACGCCGTGGTGCAGTCGGCGCGGGCCGAACGCGGCAAGGGGATCGTCGAGTACGAGCGGGAGGGAAAGACGGAAACACTCCGCGGTGATCAGGTGTTGGTCGCCGTCGGCGTCGCCGCCAACACGGAGAAGATCGGCGTCGAACACACGCGCATACGGCTCGAAAACGGTGTCCTCGCCGTCGATGCCTACTACCGCACCGATCATCCGGGCGTTTATGCCATCGGGGATGTGATCGGTCCGCCGCAACTGGCGCACGTGGCGAGTCACGAGGGCATCGTCTGCGTCGAGGCCATCGCGGGCCGCAATCCGCATCCGCTGGATTACGGCAATGTGCCGGCCTGCACCTATTGCCAGCCGCAGGTGGGCTCCTGCGGCAAGACGGAAAGGCAGTGCGAGGCGGAAGGCATCCCGGTCAAGATCGGGCGCTTCCCGTACGCCCCGAACGGCAAGGCCCTGGGGATGGGTGAAACCGAGGGGCTGGTGAAGCTCATCTTCCATGCCGAAACGGGCGAGCTTCTGGGCGCGCACATCGTCGGCGCCGAGGCGACGGAATTGATCGTGTCGCTGGGTTTGGCGAGAACGCTGGAGACGACGGAGGCGGAGCTGATCCAGCACATCTTCCCGCATCCGACCCTGTCCGAGACGATCCACGAATCGGCGCTCGATTCCGAAGGCCGCGCCATTCATATCTAAGCGTTCCATTCAACAAGCACGGCAACAGGGTCAGGTCTCACAATCAAACAAAGATGCTATAAATAACATATGGCTAGACCTCTTCGGCTTGAGTTTGCAGGTGCGTTGTATCATGTGACATCCCGAGGCAATGGATGTGAAGCCATTTACCGGGATGAAAAAGACCGACAGGCATTCCTGTTGACGCTGGATGACGTTCATCGTCGATATCACTGGCTCATTCATGCCTATTGCCTCATGGACAATCACTATCATCTGCTGGTGGAGACGCCGGAGGGAAATCTGTCCATCGGCATGCGCCCCCTCTGTCAGGATAGATGTCGCGTTCTCTGATTTGACACTCTAGTTTGAGG